>JAJPEB010000111.1 GCA_023252315.1 Candidatus Woesearchaeota archaeon
CGTACGCGATCTCGATGCGCTCGAGCGGAAGCGCGGCCTCGGAGGCGGGGATGATGGCGCCGTTGCGCGACGCGATGCCTGAGAGCATTGGATGCGCGAAGAGCGCAGGGAATAAAAACTCGCTGCATAGTGAATTTCAGTGCACACCTGTGGGGTAAAATATTCACCACTTAGAATTAGTAAATTTGGAAAATATTAAATAGCGTCCAGCGCCTCTGCCAGCGTGGATACCGACGATCCTCTCGCGCCCTACCTGCGTTTTGACAAGAGGTTCTTCAATTTCTCCCTCCGCGACCTGAGCCGCCCCGGGGCGATGGAAGAAGTCGAGAGATACGCGGTGCAGTACCGCGAGCTGCTCGACAGCAACTCGGAGGCGTTGCGATCCGCGCTGCGGGGCGAATGCGCGCTGCGCGAGATCGGCAGGGAACTCTACATGAAGCTCGACAATATCCAAGGGGCGGACATCAAGGCGTCGGGCTCGTTGAGCAGAGAGATCGGTATTGCGGATATCCTCCTCCCCAGTCAGCAAAGCACACCCCTCGCGTCCGAGAGCCCTCTTAAGCGCGGAAGGATCGTCAATCATCTCGGAAGGATGCTTGTGCCGGAGAAATACAGCAGGTGGTATTCCCTCGCCGCTCAGGTACTCGATGTCGAGCCGGAGCGCATGCTCGTTCCTGCGTTCGCACGAGCCTTCGTGGAGTACTCGCTCTCGCATAGCGCCGAATGCAAGTTTGCCGCGGACGTGCTTGGAGGCGAGGGGCAAGGAGTATTCATGGCGTGGACGCTCCTCCCCTACATTCACCAGCACATGATTCAGAGGGGATACGCTCCCGGGGACGCAATGCGCGCGCAGATGTCATGGGCAGGGAGCGCGCAAAAGCATGCCGCGAACATGTCGCAGATAGCGAGTCACGATTTCCCTCATGCGAGATTCCCGCATGGGTTCTATCACGGCCCACGAGTCGCGCTCGGGTACGACGAGCGAGGCCCTTCGCATCTTTTCGCGAGATTGCTCGCGCGCACGATCGCAGACAGGCTCTAGCGAAGCTCTCGCTCGATCTCACTCAAGCCGCTTCTCCCAGATGTAGAAGTCGAGCCCGTACCAGTGCCTCCTGTACTCGGCGACGCGCTCGTAGCCTTGCTTGCGCAGCAGCGCCATCGACTCCTCGTTCGTCGTGCGCGTGTCGCACCAGATCTTGCGCGCCTTCCCGCCGACCGCCTCCTCGAGCGCGCCGAGCAGCGCGCGCCCCACTCCCCTGCCGCGCGCACGCGCGTCGACGCCGATCCAGTCGAGCCAGAAGAGCCCGCCGTCCTCGTGGTAGCCCGCGCAGAAGCCGAGGACCTCCGTGCCGTCCCTCGCGACGAGGAAGAGCGTGCCGCGCCCGCGCTTGCGCAGCGCCGCCGGGGTGAAGCGCCTCGCCTCCTCCTCGAGGACCTCGCGCGGATAGTACGGCGTCGCGAGCATGACCCGCCGCGCGAGCGCGGACGCCTTGGCGACGTCCCCCTGGGAGAGCCTCGCGACGCGGATCGCCATGAGAACCATTTTATAGCGTTTCTTGATAAGCCTTGCGCATGGTCCGCCACGAGAGCCAGCTCGCGCTCCCCGAGATCGGCGAGCGGGGGCAGCGCGCGATCGCCCGCGCGCGCGTGCTCGTGGTCGGCGTCGGCGCGATCGGCAGCGTGGCGGCCGAGCTGCTCTGCCGCGCGGGCGTGGGGGCGCTCGTGCTGCAGGACTTCGACATCGTGCAGGAGTCCAACCTGCAGCGCCAGGCGCTCTACACGAGCGCGGACATCGGGAAGCACAAGGCGGGCGCCGCGCGCGCCCACCTGCGCGCGATCGACCCCTCCTGCGCGGTCGAGGCGAGCGCCGATGCGTTCTCCGCGGCGACGCCGCTCGCGGGCATCGATCTCATCGTCGACGGCACTGACTCGCTCGCCGCGCGCATGCTCATGAACGACGCCGCGCGCAAGGCGGGCATCCCGCTCGTCATCGCGAGCGCGGCGCTCACGCGCGGCGTCGCGTTCACGGCGACGCCTGGCGGCCCCTGCTGGCAGTGCGTGGCGCTCGGCAAGCGCGCGGGCGACGACTGCGGCGCTGGCGTGCTCGGCACCGCGACGCACGCGATCGCGAGCGTCGAGGCCACCATGGCCCTGCGCGCGCTGGTCGGCGAGCCCTTCCCCGACCTCGTCGAGCTCGACGTGTGGGACGCGGCGCTGCGCCGCGCGCGCGTCGCGCGCAACCCCGCATGCGAGGCGTGCGCGGGGAGATTCGGCTTCCTCGCCGCCGTCCCTGCGATCACCCTGTGCGAGGGCACAGGCCGCATGCAGGCGCGGCCCAGCGCGCCCATGCGGATCGCGCTCGGCGCCCTGCGCGCAAGCGCGCAGGAAGACGTCATCGAGGACTACGGGACCGCGCTGCTCTTGCGCCTCGGACCCGGGACCGCGCTCGTGCACCAGCACGGGCTCGTCGAGTTCGAGGGCGTGGACGAGGCCGCGGCGAGGGGATTCGTCGCGCGCGTCACAGGCAGCCCTCACCGCTAGAGGGCCCTTGCGCCTCACCTGCGCGCGACTGCGGGCTTCTTGCGCCACATCCACACGCACAGCCGGAGCGCGAGCACGACCGCGAGCATCGGAAGGAAGAACCTGCGCCAGTCCGCCTGCACTTCGGGCTCGCGCTCGCGCACCGTGTCCGCGTACACCTCGAGCGACTGGTAGCGCGAGTAGTCCAGGACCGACGCGCACTCGGGGCCGTACGCGCACACCCCGCTTGCCCATCCCGTGGGGCAGCACGTCATCTCCCGATCGCTGCACTGCGCCGACGCGTTCGCGCCCGCATGCTGGTCGCACAGCTCGAGGCAGCCGCCGCCCTTGCACGACTCCTGGGCGGGAGCCGTCCCCGTGAGCGAGTTGCGCGGCAGCAGCGCGGCGGTCGCGAAGAGGAGGACGAGGAGCGCCGCGATGAAGAGCGCGCCGCCGATGTCGCGGCGGGCGGCCCCCGCTCCCATTCAGTCGTCCTCCCTGCGGACGTAGAGGGCGTGGCGCACGAGCGCGAACGTCTCGTCGAGATGGCGCCGCTCGACCGAATGCGAGAGCTGCGAGCGCGCGATCGCCTTCGCGATGCGCACGATGCCGACGACTGTGCGCGGGCCGATCTCCGAGAGGAATCGGCGCTCGTCCTTCTTGACCGCCTTCACGAAATCGACGATCGCGAGCTCGCGCTCGGGCGAGATGGAGACGTCGATCGACTGCGCATGCGCGGCGTACGCCTTGAGGAAGGCGGCGTCGTCCTTCGACACCTCGCGCTTCTCGCCCTTGACGATCTTCTTCGCGATCTCCTCGAACTGCCTGGCGTCGGGCTTGCGCACGATGAACACGATGTGGAAGCGCGAGAGCAGCGCGTCGCCGAACGGGATCTGCTTGCGCAGCACCTCGGGAGTCTTGCCGATGAACGACTGCTCCGTCGGGTTCGCGGTCGCGCAGACGCGCACGCGCGCCGGCAGCGTCTCGTGGCGCGTGCCCTTGTCGTAGGCGATGAAGCCCTTCTCCATCGCGTTGTAGAGCGCCGCGAGGTCCTTCGCCTTGATGAGGTTGAGCTCGTCGATGCACGCGACGCCTCCGTCCGCGAGCGGGAGCAGGCCCTTGATGACCTCGTCGCCCTTCGCGGCGGCGGAGAGCCCGACGCCCGACACGCCCGAGCCCAGGCCGAAGCTGCTGATCGGCGCGATGTCGTGCAGGCCGCGCAGGATGTCCGTCTTGCCCGTGCCCGGGTCGCCGATGAGCAGCACGTGGAGCGGGTCCTTCGCGAAGAGCTGGAGCGCCGCCGCGCGCTTCTCGTGCTCCATGCCGACGATGTTGGGCGCGATGACGCCCGCCGCGCGCTCGAGCGCGTGCGGCGCGAACGCGGAGAACGCCTTGCCCGACGCCCCCTCGAGGATCGCCGCGTTCACGCGCGAGAGGAACCCGTCCACCTCCTTGTCGTCGAGGTGCGACTTGAAGCGGGGCCAGCGCTCGTCGGTGAACAGCCCGGGCGACGTCTTGAAGCCCTCCATGACCGCGAAGCAGCGGTCCATCTTCACGTAGGACGTGAACGGGTGGCGCGCCCCGCAGACGGGACAGTCGCGCCACTCAAGCGGCCGGGCGCCCGACATGGTGTGCGTCACCGGGGCACCGCAACGGCAGGTTACGG
>JAJPEB010000112.1 GCA_023252315.1 Candidatus Woesearchaeota archaeon
AAGTTCGAGGAGGCGCGCGCGGAGCTCCCCGACGCGGTGCAGCTCGACCTCGGCCTTCCCGAGATCCAGAGCCTCGACGTCAAGGAGGTCGTGCGCGGCAAGCTCGAGGCCGCGCGCAAGCGCCACCAGGGCGAGTTCATCGTCGAGGACGTGAGCCTCTCCATGGACGCGCTGGGCGGGCTGCCGGGGCCTTTCATCAAGTGGTTCATCCAGGCGATGGGCGCGCAGGGCCTCTTCGACATCGCGCAGCACATGGGAAAGCACGGCTGCGAGGCGAAGGCGGTGATCGGCTACGCCGCCGCCGACGGCACGCTCCACTTCTTCGAGGGCAGCGTCAAGGGCACGATCGTCAAGCCAGAGGCGCAGTCCGGCTTCGGCTGGGACCCGGTCTTCCGCCCCGACGGCTACGACCGCACGTTCGCGCGCATGAGCGTGCAGGAGAAGAACGCGATCAGCCACCGCGGGCTCGCGCTCAGCAAGCTCAAGGCGGCGCTGCAGGGCCGCGACGCGCAGCGGCGCGCGCGTCCGGTCTCGTGCGAGAAGGTCTTCTTCCCGACGGGCAAGGGCGCGAGGCTGTGCGGCGTGCTCTGCGACGCGGGAGGCAAGGACGGCCTCGTCGCGCTCATCCTCCACGGGCTCGGCTCCGACAAGGGGAGCAGCACGGACCTGCGCCTGCAGGCGATGCTCAACGCGGCGGGCGTCTCGACGCTGTGCATCGACTTCTTCGGGCACGGCGAGAGCGAGGGCAGGTTCGAGGACATCACGCCGTCGGAGGGCGTCGACGACGCGCGCTGCGCGATCCGCTTCCTGCGCGAGCGCGGCTATCGCCGCATCGGCATCGTGGGCTCGAGCTTCGGCGGCTACGCGGCGTACGCTGCCGCCGCGGCCGAGAAGGATGCGGGCATCGCGGTGATGGCGCTCAAGTGCCCCGTCGCGAACTTCGCGGAGAAGGGCGTCTCGACGTCGGTCGACGACGGGCTCGACTCCTGGCAGCGCAAGGGCTACACGCACTACATCACGCGCAAGGGCAAGGAGCGGCTCGGCTACGGGTTCGCGCAGGACGCGCGCACGGCGGACGCCTACGCGCTCGCGCCCTCGATCTCGGCCCCGACGCTCATCGTGCACGGCGACGCGGACAGGGTCGTGCTCGTCGAGCAGAGCCGCAAGATGGCGGGCCTGATGCCCGATTGCACGCTCAGGGAGCTTCCCGGCGCGGACCACCGCTTCTCGCGCGAGGAGGACTTCGAGGAGCTGCTGCGCCTGCTCGCGCAATTCGTGATCGCGCACAAGGACGCGGACGGCGCGGCGGCGGGGAAGGCGCGATGACGCTGCGCGACGCGCAGCGCGACACCGAGCGCTGGGTCGCGCAGTACAAGGACGGCTACTGGGCGCCCGCGGAGCAGATCGTGTGCCTCGCGGAAGAGGTGGGCGAGCTCGCGCGCGAGGTCAACCACCGCTTCGGGAAGAAGCCGCGCAAGCCCACGGAGAGCGAGGGCGACCTCGCGGGCGAGATGGCGGACATCGTCTTCATCCTCTGCTGCCTCGCGAACTCGCAGGGCATCGATCTCGACGACGCGTGGAAGGCGCATATGCGCAAGCTCGACACGCGGGACGGGGAGAGGTTCGAGCGGAAATAGCTTCCCCACCTAAAGCGATTTATAGTGCGAGATGGCCCGGTCCGCATGCCTTCCGCAGCCCTCCTCTTCGCGTTCCTGACCCCGCTGCTCTGGGCGGTGATGAACGTGCTCGACAAGTACGTCGTGACGTACAAGGTCAGGACGCCTGAGGCGTTCTCGTTCGTCATCGCATGCGTGAACCTCCTCTTCGGCGCGCTGCTCGCGCTCACGCTCGACTGGTCGCGGGCACCCATGGGCGCGTTCCTCGCCCCGCTCGCGGTCGGTATCCTCTTCGCCATCGACGCGTACCTCTACTATCTCATCCTCGACACCGAGGACACCTCCCATTTTATCGGGGTGCTCTACGTCTACCCTGTCCTGATCGCGCTCTTCTCGTTCGCCTTCCTCGGAGAGCGGCTCTCCCCGCTCGGCTATGCGGGCATGGGGCTTGCGGTCGCAGGCGCAGTGCTGCTCTCCGTGCGGATCCGCAAGGCGAGGCTCGAGGCGAGCGCATGGCTGCTCGTCCTCACGGTGCTCGTGGTCGCGGGCTACGAGCTCCTCGCGAAGGTCGCGACGCAGCGGCTGCCCGCGGCGCAAGCGCTGTGCGTGACGACGCTCGCGTTCTGGCTCGCGATGCTGCCGCTGCTCTTGCGCCGCAGGGTCCGCGCGGCGGTCGCCTCGGAGTCGCGCAACCTGGGCTGGGCGCTCGTCACCGAGGCGCTCACGTTCTCGGCGCTGCTGTGCACGTATCTCGCGATGGCGGGGCTGCCGGCGAGCGTCGCCTCGTCCATCTTCACGCTCCAGCCCCTCTTCGTCGTGCTCCTCGAGCGCGTCGCGCAGGCGCGCGTGGGCGGCATGACGAAGGACGAGCGCCTGCTTCCCAAGCTCGGCGCGATCGCGCTCATCGTCGCGGGCGTCGCGCTGCTCTACGTCGCGGAGCTGCTCTGAGGCCTCATCTCCGACGAAGGCGAAACTATTTTATCCGCTGCCGGCTTCCTCCTCCGGATGCGCAACACTCCTCCCGCGGCCGCATACCTCGCGCTCTCCGCGCTGCTGCTCTCGTGCTCTCCGGGCGATGCCCCTCGCTCGCACGCCAGCACGCACGAGGCGCGCAAGGCCCCGCTTCCTCCGGGTACGCTCGAGGGCACCCTCGAGGACTGGTCGTGGCCCCTGCGGTGGAGGAGCGCGCTCCACGACGGCCAGTATGGCGCGAAGAGGCTCGAGATGGACTTCTCGCAGCTAGGATACGGGATGCGCATCGATGCGCGCCTCGAGGGCGCAGGCGGCGCTCCGCTGCAGGGCGCGTGCATCGCCGAGCCCCAGAGGCAGGTCGCAGGGGGGAGCATCGAGAATCTCTCCGTGCGCTATGATCGCGCAGAGGGATATCGCGTCGAGATCAACACCCCTGTCCAGGAATACTCGTTCATCCTCAGGCCGAGGCCCTGCGGGTGAGCGCTGCCGCCATAGGCACGACGCGCATCGCAGCCTTCCCAACCGTTAAATAGCGGAACGTCCGCGGTGCCCGCGTGGCATCCGCGCGCATCGCGATCGTATCGCTCCTCCTGCTCGCGCTCGTCGTCAGTTGCGCGCCTGCGCAGAAGGCCTGCACCTTGGAGGCGATGATCTGCCCCGATGGTTCGTCTGTGGGCCGTTCAGGCCCCGATTGCGCATTCGCGGCATGCCCTGCTGTCCAGAAATGCGACGCGAGCGCTCCCTGCCCCGACGGCTATGGCTGCTACGTGTTCCAGGACGCTGGAACGATATGCTACACGGGAGATCCTTGCAAGGAATGCGGGGGGCGCTGTACGCTGCTCGAATCGTATCCCGAGCAGGTCGTGTGCGGGAAGTGAATGCTGAAGAGAAGAAGGAACGAAGAAGGAAGGATGAGGGGGCCTAGTTGGGCTTGTCGCCGAGATATCCTTTCGCTTTCTTGCCCAATCCCGCCCGAGTTGATCGCCGCGGTTCGCCGTGTCATGCAGTCCGGCGGCATGGTGGCGCTGCCGACGGAGACTTATTATGGGCTCGGCGTCAATCCCTTTGATGCGCCCGCGGTTGAGCGGCTGGCAAACCTCAAAGGCCGTCCCGACGGCAAACCAATCCTCGTCCTGATCGGACAACGCGCACAACTCCCCTTCCTTGTTTCGGAGATCCCGCCCCTGGCGACTGTGCTGATGGACCTGTTTTGGCCTGGCCCGTTGACCATTCTTTTTCCGGCGCTGCCCACGCTCCCCCCGCATCTTACCGGAGGCACCGACACCGTCGGGGTGCGCCTGACGTCCTGCGAGCCGCTCGCGCGACTGCTTGAAGCGGTAGGCCCGCTCACCGGCACAAGCGCCAATCGGGCCGGCGGTCCGCCGGCCCGCACTGCGAACGAAGTGCAGGACACGCTCGGGGACGAGATTGAGTTGATCCTCGATGGCGGCCGGACTCCGGGCGGGCCGCCCTCGACCATCGTGGACGGGCGCAAGGCCGTCGATGTGATCCGCGAAGGAGCCATTGCTCGACAGACGCTTGCGGACATGTTACAGACACGCGGCATTGCACTGTCATGAGG
>JAJPEB010000113.1 GCA_023252315.1 Candidatus Woesearchaeota archaeon
GACGAGAGCAGCTTCGCCGAGAGGTCGACGGAGTACGTGCGAGCTCCGATGCTCTCCAGGTACGCGACGATCGAGGGCGAGGTGTGGACGTCGACGAGCACCCTCAGGGAAGGAAGCGAATAGCGGGCGAGCTGGTGCTGCACCGCGAGCGCCGCGGAGCCCGCGCTCAGGATGGAGAACGCGGGGAGCGGACACGACGCCCCTCGCTCGCGCCTGCGCTGCAGCATGTCCTTGTATGCCATGACGATCTCCCAGGCCATGCGATCCTTGTGCGTGCCCGTAGGGTTCGTGCTCTCGTCCTTGAGCCACACGTCGCTGAAGCCGGGAAGCAGGAACGGGTGCGTCCTCGTCACCGGGAAAGAGGGGAGCGAGGGATCGCGCTCTGATGCATAGACAAGCCTCTCAAGGATGGCGTCCTCAGCCTGGCCGGGCATGGGCGCGGGAAGGGCGGCGAATTTATAGTGCTTCCCACTCACATGTCTCGCGGGGAGAACCCTCTCGACTCCGCGAATGCGATCGCGGCCTCCATAACCGCGCCGACGCGCTCCGGGCGAGGCGTGTCGCCGCTCGCGAGGCCAAGCGATGCGAGGCGGTGCAGCGCGGGCCCGCTCGTCTGCGCGGGGTAGCCCATCCGGAAATCGCCCGTGACGATTCCCTTCTCCTCGAGCATGCGCAGCGTCGCCGCCATCGCGAAGGTTCCGTAACCCCTGTTCTCGAGCATGCAGGATTGAGGGTAAAACTCGTCGAAACGCAGGTGCGGAGTCCAGCTGTCGTCGTAGGGATCGGGGGCCCCGAACACGTAGATGCGCGCATGGCCGGTGGGCGAGAGATCGAGATGGTACGTGGCATGGACGA
Organism: Candidatus Woesearchaeota archaeon; assembly: GCA_023252315.1. GTDB lineage: Archaea > Nanobdellota > Nanobdellia > Woesearchaeales > UBA525 > UBA525. The sequence continues at coordinate 856 of JAJPEB010000113.1, forward strand.
GATCGTATTCGAGGCGCGAGGAGGGTTTGTCGCAGATGCGCTGCACATCCAGGGCGATTGAGAAGCGCTTCTGCAGCTCGCGCGGGGAAAACGCAAGGAGCTCGCGAAGCTCCCTCCAGTCGGTACGCCGCTCCAGCATCTCGCGGAACTCGGGGACAGGCATTTCGGGCGGGAATCGCGCGTGCCTTATCTGCGTGCGTGTTGGCGGAAGACAGCAACCTTTAAAAACCCCCTGGCGTTCCGCGGACGAATGCTTTCGGTCGAGCGGCCCAAGGACAAGTACACCAAGTACGAGCGCGCGCGCATCATCGGCGCGCGCGCGCTGCAGATCTCGCAGGGCGCGCCGCTGCTGATCAAGTTCTCCGAGGAAGAGCTCGAGAAGCTCAAGTACAATCCCGTGCAGATCGCGAAGAAGGAGTTCGAGGCGGGCGTCGTCCCGATCGACATCAAGCGCGAGACGCCCAAGCCGGCCGAGCTGCCCCAGGCGGCGTAGGTCGCGCGCCCGGCTCGGGAGAGCGCACCATGGCCGACAAGCAGAACACGAAGGGGATCACGGTCAGGAAGGCCGACGACATGGCCGAGTGGTACGGCCAGGCGGTCGTCAAGGCCGAGGTCGCCGACTACGCCCCCGTGCGCGGCTTCATGATCATCCGCCCCCGCGGCTACGCGCTATGGGAGGCGATCCAGGCGTTCCTCGACAGGCTCATCAAGGAGGCGGGCGTCGAGAACGCGTACTTCCCGCTCCTCATCCCGGAATCGTTCTTCCAGAAGGAGGCGACGCACGCGAAGGGCTTCCGCCCCGAGGTCGCGTGGATCGCGCAGCAGGACGGCGAGCAGGAGCGCCTCGCGATCCGCCCGACGAGCGAGACGATCATGTACGACTCGTACAGCAGGTGGATCCGCTCGTGGCGCGACCTGCCGCTGCGCATCAACCAGTGGTGCAACATCGTGCGCTGGGAGGTGAAGGACACGAAGATCTTCCTGCGCACGCGCGAGTTCCTCTGGCAGGAGGGCCACTGCGTCTACGCGACCGAGAAGGAGTGCGAGCAGGAGACGCTGCACTACCTCGAGCTGTACCGCCGGGTGGCGGAGGAGCTCATGGCGGTGCCCGTCATCATGGGCAAGAAGACCGCGTCAGAGACGTTCGCGGGCGCCGCGCGCAGCTACACGATCGAGGGCTTCATGCCCGACGGCAAGGCGCTGCAGATGGGCACGAGCCACATGCTCGGGCAGGGCTTCGCGACGTCGTTCGGGATCAGCTTCCTCGGCACCTCGGGCGAGCACGAGACGCCCTGGCAGAACAGCTGGGGCATGTCGACGCGCATGCTCGGCGCGCTCATCATGTCGCACGGCGACGACAAGGGCCTCGTGGTCCCGCCCGCGATGGCGCGCCGCAAGGTCGCTATCGTGCCCGTCTTCGTGAAGGAGCAGGAGAAGAACGACGCGACGCTCGCGCTCGCGCGCGACCTCGCGAAGGAGCTCAAGCACTACGAGCCCGTGCTCGACGAGCGCGACGAGGTCTCGGCGGGATGGAAGTTCAACGAGCACGAGCTCGCGGGCACGCCGCTGCGCATCGAGATCGGGCCGCGCGACGTCGAGCAGCGGCAGGCCGTGCTCGTGCGCCGCGACACAGGCGAGAAGCGCATGGTCCCGTTGGCGGACATGCGCGACGAGGTGCGCCGCACGCTCGATGCGATCCAGTCCACTCTCTATGGGAAGGCGAAGCGCTTCCTCGACGAGAGCGTGCGCGAGGCCCTCGCATGGGACGCGTTCCTCGCGGCAGACAAGGAGCATAGGCTCATCCTCGCGCCGCACTGCGGCGACGCCGCGTGCGAGGAGGCGATCAAGGAGGAGACGAAGGGCGTGACCGCGCGCTGCATCCCGCTCGATCGCGAGAAGTCGTCCGCTGCAGGCATGAAGTGCGTGCGCTGCGGCAAGGAGGCGAGGTACAGGGCGTACTTCGCGCGCGCGTACTAGAGCGACGAGAGGATATCCTCGACGCCCTTCTTCATCCTCGCCGCCGTCTTCTCGTCGATACTGACGATCCCGTGGGCCGCCTGGTTGCGCAGCACGCGCATCGAGGTGAGGACGCGATGCTCCTCTTGGGAGATGATCCTCGCTTTGCGCGCGAGCGAGAAGAGCTGCGATGCCATGAGCTGCTGGACGATGGGGCCGTATTCCCCGAGCAATCTCTGGCGCAGCCTGCTCTCCGCCACGGCCTGGAGCCTGATCACCATCATGTCGTAGAGCTTGCCGCGATACGCGTCATCGACAGAGGAGAGCGGGATCGTCTCGTTCTCGAGCCTCTCGGAGATCAGCGTCCTCTCCGCCTTGGCCTGCGAGAAGGAGAACGCGATCGCGAGCACCGCAGCGATCGCTCCGGCGGATATGAGCGCGGAGTTCGTCGCATAGCTCAATGACGAGGCGCCTGACCAGGCGAGAGCGATATTCGTGAAGAGGGACGTGAGCAGCCACAGCCCGCATACGAGCGGGGGATAGAGCGCGATCGCGACGAAATAGCACAGGTCCCCTGCGCTCTCGAAGTGCCGCGTCCATCTCTGCTCGAGGATGCGCGGGTTGTCGAAACGGGTGTGGTTGAGCGCGTAGAAGTAGAGGCATATGCCGAGGAGGATCATGAACGGGAACGTGAGCTGCGTGAGCGAGACGTGCACCCCCACGATACCCAGCCGCGTGCCGTCGAGAAGCGGCTTGAGGGGGTATGCCGCGAAGAGCACCGCGAGGAGTCCCACGACGAACACGACCTTCTCGTTGAACCTGAGGCGCTGCTCTGAAGGCTCGTCCATCGCTCCCCTCAGTAGTCGAGCCCCTTGACCGCGTACACGCCCGCGTCGAAGGGATGCTTGACCTTGCGCATCTCGGTGACGAGGTCGCAGCGCCTGAGGATCGCCTCGGGGGGATTGCGCCCGGTGAGCACGAGGTGCGTGCCCTGCTCGTCGGCGCGGTCCATGAGGTGGCGCACCTGCTCGTCGGACACGAGCCCGAACGCGCACGCGATGTTGATCTCGTCGAGCACGAGCAGGAAGGGCTTCGCGTCGAGGTAGCTGAGCGCCTTGAGGTAGCCCATCTGCGCGCACTTGACGTCGTTCTCGTCCTTCTCCTGGATCTTGCCGAACTGGAGCGAGCCGCGCGCGCGCTCGAGCGTCGCGCTCGTCGCCTCCTCGTCGAAGATGAAGTCGTTGTCGCCCGCCTTGTAGAAGCGATTGAGTGGTCCGCTACCGAGCGCCAGATA
>JAJPEB010000114.1 GCA_023252315.1 Candidatus Woesearchaeota archaeon
GCCCTTCATCAGCGCAGGGTGCCTCGTCGGGCTCGGGATCGTGTGGCTGCTGTGAGCATGCCCGCATCCGTACAGCGCCCTCGCGCACAGCAACGGCTATAAGGCTCGTCCCGCTCCCGCATCCATGGACCTCGAGGACGCGATTCGCTCGCATGGCGGGAAAGCGGGTCAGCTCGATGCGCTCGCGGACGTAGAGGGTGTTGCGGAATTCATCCCGCCTTATGTCGTCAAGCGACGCGGCGAGCCGTTCACATCGGTGCAACAGCGGATCGAGCGCCTCAGGCCTCCCTATCTCGTGCGCCCGAGCAATCCTGACGACCATTTCGGGCTCGAGGGCATCCTCCCGACATTCCCCGAGGAAGGCCCCGGCGACGAGGAGCTCTCCTGTGAGCTCTCGACCGCGAACGACGTGCGCATCGCGATCGGGCGCATGGAGCGGCTTTGCGATCAGCGCATCAGGAGGTACGAGGAACTCTACGGGCCCACGAGCAGGGAGACGCATGCGCTCGTCATGGAGCGAAACCCGTCGCAGGCGCACCTCGTCGCCCTGCGCCATCCGCACGCGCCGCGCACGCTCTACTTCGAGATCTCGTCAGGCGAGGGGCTGGGAAGGTGGACGGCGCCGTTCCGCTACGACGAGGAATCCGGGCAGGCGACATGCCGCGGCCAACGCATGAGCCTGCAGGCGATGGGATACCTGCTCGACCACCTGTTCCCGGCGGCGCTCGGGGGGAGGTCCGCGGGCCTGCTCGAGACGCACCTCAAGCTTATAGGCCGCGTAGAGCGCTCGGGAAGGATCGCTCCCGGCTGGGCGCATGGCTACGAGCTCGGCTTCGATGCTCCTGCGCTCTTCCAGGTGCGTCCGTTCATGCGCTACGCGCCGCCAGCATTCGGGCTCGACCTCTCCGGCATAGACCCGTGCCGCAGGACCGGTTTCTGCTTCGGGCAGACGGAGGGCACGGACCTCGCATGGATGGGGAGCTGGACCGTAGGCGACAGGTCCTTGCAGGATTTTCTCAGGCAGCGCGCAGGCCTGCTGCCCGCCGGTGTCGAAGGCTACTTCACGCAGCTCGATCGCGGCGACATGAGCGCGATCTACCACAGCTTCCTCCCGGAGACGACGCTTCGCTCGATGCGTGCGCTCGCGCCTCCCTATGATGGCGCGATCCTGCACCACAACCTCCAGAGGATCGTCAAGCAGCGCGTGACGCTCATGGACCTCGAGCGGATCAGGGGTGGCCCATGCGGGGTGCGCATCGTATCGAACGGGGCGCAAGGCGCGCTCCTCTATCCTGGAGAACGCACGCCGATCACGAGGATCTAGACACCGCTCGCCTTTCTCGAAGTTACCCCCTGAACCGTATCGGCCGCTCCGCCGCGGCCACGGACGCGAACGCCGCGGAGATCTCGTGGAGGTGCTGCGCGAGCTCGACGGCGTCGATGTCCCTGCGGCGCAGCGATGGCAGCCAGTCGAATCGCATGAGCCGCACGTTGCCGAACACCCGCTTGAGCGGCTCCGCGTGCGTGTCCATCGGCACGAGCATCGCGCTCGGCGTCTGCACGCGCACGGGGCCGAAGCGGTACGCGGACAGCTCGTCCCAGAAGACGCGTGCGCCCGCGCGGTCGATCCTGCAATGCCCGTAGCCCGCCCCTCCCTTGCCGCGCAGCGCGCGCAGCACGAGGCGATCGTGGAGCGCGGGCGCGATCCTGCGCATCGCGGGCTTGGGGCGCGTGGCCTTGGGCAGGGCGTCCTTGCCCGAGAACGTCGGCGAGAGGAGCAGCATGCCTGAGGGCAGCGGCGGCATCCGGCTCGGGAAGCGGTGCGCCTGGTCGTCGTACTCGAGCATCGTGCTCGCGGAGATCCCCGACGCCACGACGAACAATTCCCCGTGCAGCCTGCGCAGGTGCGCGATCAGGTACGCGATGTCGACGCGGTGCGCGTGCAGCGACCACCTGCCCTGCGAGAGCGTGTGGCCGCGCAGCTCCACCGCGTACGCGACCGTGCCTGGCGAGAGCAGCGACCTCGCGAGCGCGTCGTAGAGGCCGTCCGAGAGGCTCTCGCCCATGTCGGGGAGCAGCAGGATCGCGCGTCTGGGCTCGCCGAGCGAGAACGTGCGCAGCAGGAGCACCGTGCCGTCGGGCTGGCGGTGCTCGACGTCCTCGACCCTGATGTCGCGCCGCGATGCCGTGCCCTGCGCCCCGTCCTTCCCGTCGATCCTCTCAGTCCCCGCCGCCTTCATCGTCCCCTCCGCATGCGCTTGCCGTGGCGCCTGAGGTACGTGTCGAGGCGCAGGATCATCTTCTCCTTGCTCTTCGCGCGCAGCTGCCTGCCGAGGCGCTTGTTCCCGAGCTCCGCCTCGACCCAGCGCGCGATCGCGCCGTCGTCCGCCGCCATGATCGCGTCGAACTGCGCGCGCGTCATCGCGTCGAGCGCGTCCATGAGCTCGATCTCGTCGTGCACCTCGCGGTCCCCGAGCGCGAGCGGCGAAGGCATGGCATTGCTCGAGAGCAGGGGCTGTTCCTCGCGGAAGTAGCGCCGCTTGATCGAGCGCTGCACGAGCAGCGTGAGGAGGACGAGCGCTGCGAGGAACGCGAGCATGACGAGCAGCTCTCGCGCGAGCTGCCCCGCGCCCACGCCGTAGAGCATGCTGCGCTTGAGCAGCTCCGAGAGCACGATGTACGGGTTGAACGCGGACAGCGCGCGCACCGCGCTCGCCATGCCCTCGATCGGCACGACGAGGTTGCTCACGAAGAGCAGCACGCTCGCGATGCTGATGCTCGAGATCATCGCGGCCTCCTGCGTGCTCGAGAGGTAGCCCACGATCATGCCGAGGAACGTGAAGACCGCGATCGCGACGCACACGATCGTGAGCGTCGTGCCGAGGTTGCGCAGCAGCGGCTGCGCGACGAAGAAGCCGCTCACGAAGAGGATCACCGCGATCTCCGCGATGAGGATGCAGAACGCGGTGAGGAACGCCATGGTGACATGGTAGCGGTCAGGCGTCGGCGTCGTGAAGTTGCGGAACGCGGCCCTGCTCGTCTTGTCCGTCACGATGAGCATGCTCGAGAGCAGCATGCCGATGAACATGATGACGAGCACGAGCAGGTACGGGTACGCGAAGCTGAGCGTGTCTGCCGACGACGTCACGCTCACGATCGACGTCTGGATGGGAGACGAGACGACGGAGGGGTCCACGCGCTCGCCGCGCAGGAAGTCGCGCGTGTAGCGCAGGCGCGCCTCGACCTGCGCGAGATCGTTCCTCGCCTGCGCAGCGTCGGCCGCCGACGTCCCCACGCCCTCGTGCACCGCCATGCCCGCGCTCGACGCGTTCGCCATCTCGGCCTGGAGCTGGCCCACCTCGTCGAGCGCGATCGAGAGCGCGAGGTTCGCCTGCGCGAGCTGCCTGGGCGTCACGTCGTACGCGAGGTTGCCGATCTTCGCCTGCGCGTCGTCGATGCGCTTGCCCATGTCGTCCACGCGCGCCTTCATCGCGTCGGAGCAGTCGCTGCACTCGCTCTCGAGGTCGAGGATGAGCGACTTCGCGTCGCGCAGCGCGGGGGTCGCCTGGTCGGACGCCGCGCGCACGTAGCTCGCGAGGCCCTGCTGGTAGCCGCCCAGCTGCGCGAGGTCGCTCGCGTTCGCGGTCCCGTTCGGGATGCCCGCGAGGCTCGCGTCCGCGAGCGAGATGTTCCCCGCGATGGCGTCGAGGCGCTGCTCCACCGAGACGGTGAGGTTGAGGCCCTCGTCCAGGATGCCAGCCGCGGTCTGCATGCGCGCGATCGCGCCGCTCGTGAGCTGCGCGCGGATCGCGTCGGACTGGATGTCGAGCTGCCCCGAGAGGTCGTCGAGGATCCTGTAGACGATGTTCACGCGCGAGAAGTCGAGGTAGAACGTCACGGGCACGCTCTCGTTGCCCTCCTGCCCCTCGCCGAACACCTTCGCTGAGCTGACGAAGACGACACGCGCAACGCCGGCCCGCGCCGCGGATTCGCACAGCAGCTCGGTCGAATCGACGTTCGCGATCCGAAAGGCCGTCAGCGGATCCGCCGCGCGCTCGGCCATGACGTGCGCACGACCTGCCAAGTGCAC
>JAJPEB010000115.1 GCA_023252315.1 Candidatus Woesearchaeota archaeon
CCTCGTGAAGGCGAGGGTCGTGATGCCCGCGCGCTACAGGGGAGAGATCGTCGCCGCCGCGCAGGGGCGCGCCATCACGGTGAGCGGGCAGGGCGCGTACCAGATCCCCATCGGCAAGGAGGTGCGCGTGCGCATCGTGCGCGACAAGCACAACATCTTCAAAGGCGTGCTCGAGTGATCGTCGCGATCGACATCGACGAGGTGCTCGCGGACTTCCTCAGCGCGTACCTGCGCTTTTGCAATGCGCGCAGCCGCACGTCGTTCACGAGGGAGCAGTTCCGCTCGTACCGCTTCGAGGACGTGCTCGGCGGCACGCGCGAGGACATGCTCGCGCTCACGCACGAGTTCCACGACGGGGGCCACCTCCTCTCCATCCCCCCGCTCCCCGCGGCGCAAGAGGGCATCGCGCGGCTCGCGCGCTCGCACGAACTCATCGTCGTGACGTCGCGCCCGCACGCGATCGAGCGCGAGACGAGGGAGTGGATCGAGCGCCACTTCCCGGGCGTGTTCTCCGCGGTGCACCTCACGAACGAGTTCAGCAGCGACGGGCCGCGCACGACGAAGGCGCTCGTGTGCCTCGCGCACGGCGCGAAGCTCATCGTGGACGACAACCTCGACTATGCGGCGCAGTGCGCGCAGGCCGGCGTGCCTGCGCTCCTGCTCGATGCGCCCTGGAACCGCGCGGCGGCGCTCCCGGACGGCGTGACGAGGGTGCGGTCGTGGGACGAGATCGTCGCGGAAGTCATGCGAAGAGGCCCTTGAGGAAATCCCATATCGACGCGAAGAACCCGAGCTCTTTCTTCTCCGCGCCCGGCGCCGCGGGAGCGCTCGCCCTAGCGTCGACGGTGGCGTTCTGGAGCGGCGCCGGCATATCGCCGTCCTCGCGCGCGGCGATCGGCACCTCCGCCGTGAACTCGAGCGGGGCAGGAGCGTCCTTGAGCGTCACGACCGTCGTCACGTTGAGGCTCGAGCCCGCGATATCGCGGGGTATCTCGACCTGGTAGAGGTAGAGCTGCGCCTGCGCGTCGCTCTCGAGCGAGGATGTCGCGTGCGTGAGCCCCGAGCGCTGCACGAGCGAGGGGGGGTAGCGCTCCTGGGCCTCGAGAGTGAGGTAGGAGCCGCGCAGGTTCGTCGCGCTCACGCGCACGGTGAGGTTGCCGCCCGGCACCGCCTGCGCGGGCTCGAACTCGTGCGTGACGTCGAGCGGCAGCGAGGAGGGGCCCACAGTGATGTCTCTTGACGCGGAGAAGGTGAACTCCTTCCCCTTGGGCGAGAGGTACTTGCCGGAGAAGCGCACCGCGTACGTGCGCGAAGAGTTCTGCCCTGGCAGGCGCACGGTCGTCGTGGGCCGCGTGAGCGCCTTGCCGGGGTCGAGGCTCGCCCCCGCGGAGGTGAGGCTGCCGAAGAGCGGGCTCTCGAGCGTCGCTCCGATCCCCACGAATCCCAGGCTCGGGTTCGTGTTCTCGAGCACGCCCGAGATCGCGACGCTCGTACCCGCAGGATACGACGCCTTGTCGGGCGAGAAGCGCAGCGAGGGGGCGAGCGCGCGCTCGTTCACGACGACCTCGTCCGTGTAGCTCTCCGTCGAGGAGGAGCCTCTCGCGGTCGTCGTCGCGTTGAGCGGGATCGCGAACGTCCCCGTGCCCCGCGCCGTGAAGCCGAAGGAGAGGGTGCGCTGCTCGTGCGGATCGAGCGTGAGCCGCGCGCGCAGCGTCCTGCCCGTGCCCTGCGTAAACCCCGCGACGTCATGGGCGTCGATGCCCTGCGGCAGCGCGAGCGTGAGGTCGACGTCCATGCTCTCGTCGCTGTCCTCGCTCGCGAGCGCGAGGGTGTACTTGCCGGTGCCGTCGACGTCGAGGTCGCCCTCGATGCGCCTCGAGAGGTTGAGCAGGCCCGTCACGGCGATCCGCTCGTCCTCCACGCTGGCGTTGCCCTTCACGGTGCCCTGCGGGGCGTCGTACGTGTACGTGAGCGTGGGCGAGAGCGTGTACGTCCCGGGGGCGTCGGCGCGGACCTTGTAGGTGAGCGCCGCCCGCTCGCCCGGACCGAGGATGCGCCTCGCGTACGCGAGCGTGAGGCCGTTGTCGTCGGCGTGCGCCGTGGGCGACGGTGCGCCTCGCGTACGCGAGCGTGAGGCCATCTGGCGGGCCCGAGACGAGCGTGAGGCCCTTGGGGATCGCCTCCCTGAACGAGATGTCGTGGAGGGAGAGCTCGCCGTCGTTCTCGAGCGTGAGCGTGACCTGCGCCTCGTCCCCTACGGCGAGCTCGTTGTCCGAGACGTCGCGCTGCGCCGAGAGCGAGGGCGCCTGCGTCGTGACGCTGAGATAGTAGCCGTAGTAGCGCACGCCTGCGGCGTACTTGATATGGTCGCTATCGCTCGGGTACGCGGTCTCGGTGTAGCAATACCTCGTCAGGCCCTCGCTCTGGCACTCGCCCAGGCGCAGGAGATGGAGATCGCCATCGGCCCCGAAGAGGACCTTGTCGTAGCCCGTGCCCTCGACGCTGTACACGACGCCGCCGGACTCGAACGTGTCCCCTGCGTAGCGCCAGCCGGCTATGGTGCCCGATGCTGCGGCGAGCGGGACGAGCAGCGCCGCGATGACGACGAGGGAGGCTATACGCATCAGCCCCTCTTCCGCGATACGGTTTATAAAAATGACTCCTGGGGCGGGAACCGGGAGATGAGAGAAGAAGAAGGAAAAAAAGAGGAGAACGTCCGACTTACGCAGTCGTGTTGTCGTCCATCATGGAGCTGTTGCCGCCCTTCATCGCCGTCGGTGCCTGCACAGTGATGCTGTTCAGGTCCGCCGCGACAACCTCGACCTCGCTGCCGCTGAGCTGGTAGTCCTTGTAGTTGGACAGTACCTTCGCAGCCGCAGTCGTCTCTCCCGCCTCGTAGCCTGCCACGAGGATGGAGACCTTCTGGCCGTTGTCCCACGCGCGGATCATCGCCTTGCCGGGCTCGAATCCGTCAGCGCAGTTCGCCGGGTTGCCCAGCAGTGCCGCCGCAACAGTGTTCGCGCACGGGCCGCCGACAACGATGAGGTTCTCGGTTCCCATGGCGGGCGCGTCCTTGTCGAGCACCGCGAGACCCACCGCGATCGGGTTGACACGGTCAACCGTGCCAGTCGAGTTCTCGGTAGCGGTCACGCTGCCCATCGTCACGAAGACCTGCGCGAGGCGCTGGCTCTTCGGCACGCTGAGCGTGAGCTCGTTCGGGTTGTTGCTGCTCGTCGGGTCGTACTCGTCGATGAGGATTCCGTAGTCCGTCATGCCGACGCTGTGCTGGTCGTTGTCCTCGAGGCTGGTGAACTCGAACTTCTTGCCCTCGTCGCTCGACGCACCGCCGTTGAGCGGTCCGCGGTAGTTGTTGGCGCTGAAGTCCAGGCTGACCTTCTCGTCGCTCGTGTCCTGCACCGTCCAGTTGAAGTTCTCGTCACCGTTGCTCGACGTGTCGAACAGGCGCGCAACCACGTCCGCGCTCATGGTGATCCTGGTGGATCCCGCCACGAAGCCCGAAGCCGTGTTGAACGTCTTGCCGTTCCCGTCGACAGCGCTGAGGTTCGTCGTCGTGTTCGTGCCGACCACGATCTTGAGCGCCGGATCGACCTGCAGGCCGCCCCACGTCGTGAGCTTCACGCGGCCGCCGTACGCACCGTCGCCGTTGAGGTCGACGCTGATGTTCGGCTCGCTGATCGTCGGGTCGCTCACGTTCACCGCGTACGTGTGGCCGCCCACGATGAGCTGGCCCGCGCCGTTCGTCGAGACCGCAACCTCGTTCACGGAGTTCGACGCGAGGTCGCGCAGCGTGAGCACCTTGTCGGTCTTGTCGTACGTCTCGTAGCGGAGCACGTTGGACACGGACTTCTCCGGGTCGTTGTTGCTCGTCACGATGAAGTAGTCGTTCCTGCCGATGTTCGTCGCGGCCGGGCTCGCGCCCTCAACGATGATGAGGTCATCGTTGTCGCTGCCGAAGTTCAGCACGCCATTCCTGTTGCTCAGGAAGGGGAACGTGT
>JAJPEB010000116.1 GCA_023252315.1 Candidatus Woesearchaeota archaeon
GAGAGCGCTGCCGCGATGTCCTTCTTCTCCTTGCGCGCGGCCGCCGCTGCCGAGAGGATCGCGCTCGCGAGACCGTACTCCTCGTAGAGGCGCTCGCCCTTGCGCTGCTCGTCCGCGGACTCCTTCTCGAGCGCGCGCACGCGCTTCTCCTGCGCGTCGAGCATGACCTGCATCTTGCTCTTGACCGCCTTCCCCGCGCCCTCCTTCGGGCGGTGCGTGGGCGCGCCGTCGTCGATCATGGCGCCGAGCGCCGCGAGCAGCGTGGGCTGGGGGCAGGGGACCACGTCCCTGCTCACGAGCCGGAACGGGTACGCGCGGCGATCGTCCCTGTGCGGCGCGATGGGCTCTGAGAAGAGCGAGCGCACGGCCGCGACGAGCCCCGCTATCTGCGCCTGGTTCAGGTCGTCGCGCTCCTTGCCGATGCCCGCGCGCGCGCACGCCTCCTCCGCGTACGTGCCGCCAAGCCCGAGCGCGATCGCGAGCGTCGTGACCGCGCTGCTCTTGCCGCTCGTCGCGATGCGGTCCGCCATCTCCTCGTCGCTCGCCGCGGCCGGGTCGAACGACGGCGGCGGGGGCGCGTACTCGATGCCGCCGCGCAGCGTGCGGTCCTTGAAGCTGTGCGTCTCGAGCAGGCCCTTGATCTTGCCGTCGATGAGCAGCAGCATGTTGCCGGGCGGGATGAGCTCGAGCGCGAGCTCCATGCGCTCGCCGCCGCGCTCGAAGCCGAGCGTGAGGATGCGGTCGAACCCGCGCTGCGTGACGTCGGCGAGGCGCGCGCTCGCGAGGTACTTGCGCAGGAACATCGCGAAGCCGGGCGGGGACTTGGGGTACGCGTCGGGCTTCTCCTCGTGCGTGCAGACGATGCCCGGGAGCAGGAAGCGCAGGTGGATCTTCGGCGCGTCCTTGAGGTAGAGGGTGAAGAGGAGGTCGCGCTTGCTCCCGTCCGACTGGACGATCTTCTCGACCTTCGCGCCCTGGAGCCGCGAGAGCTCCTGGGCGAGGTAGCGCACGTCGAGGGCGGTGAGCTCGATCATGCGGGAACGGAACCCGCGAAGGATTTAAAGGCTTGTCCTGCCGCCGCGAGCGACGGGCCGCAGCCTCTTCGCGATCGTCTCGAGCGATCTCACGGTCACGTCGGGCTCGACGACGTGCTTTCCGGGCTTCCACCCTCTCCTGCGCACGAGCGCCGTCGGGACGCCGAGCCGCCTGCCATCCGCGATCTCCTCCTCGATCCTGTCGCCGATGATGAGCGCATCGCCCGGGCGCGCCTCGTGCCGCTTCAGGATGTCCTTTATCGCCTGCGTCTTCGTGCGGAACGTGTCCACGATCACGATGTCGTCGAAATGCCTCGCGATGCCGAGGTGCCTGATCTTGCGGCGCTGCAGCGCGGGCTCGCCGCGCGAGAGCAGCGCCTTCGGGACGGCGAGCTCGAGGAGCGCGTGGGCGTCGGGGAAGAGCCTGAGCGAGCCCACGGGGTTGCGGTCGTACACGCGCACGGCGAAGCGCCGTTGCTCGTCGGTGAGATGCAGCTCGCGCAGCGTCTTGACGAAGCTCTCGCGCCCGAAGCGCGAGCGGATGCCACGCGCGATGTCCTTCTCGCCCCTCTTCTCGAACGAGGACGCGACGAGCTCCCACTGCCGCGCGCTGAGCGTGTGGAACGTGTCGCACAGCGTGTTGTCCATGTCGACGATGAGGAGCCTCACCGATTTCCACTCGACGCCGCGCGCTCGCATGCGGATGCGCCGGGCGAGGGAGTATTTATGCGTGACGCGCCCGGTACTCGACGCATCGGCCATCGCGCATCACGAGGTCGCCGTGCACCTCATTGCCGGCAAGCAGGTCGGGGACCCAGAGCCTATCGCCGTCGATCATGTCCTCGAGCGGCAGCCGGTCGACGGGGAATCGCCGCGGCGCGCGCATCTCCGCAGTGTGGCGCGGCCGGGGCCAGAAGCGCGGGATGAGGAAGAGGTAGAGGGGTATGGGCTCGCCCTCGAAATCCACGTCGATGCGCCCCCGCAGGTCCATCGCGAGCGGCACGCTCCCCCCTTCCCTGAGCATCTCGCGCGCCATCGTGAGCCTCGGCAGCGCATAGCTCCCTTCATCGAGGGGCTCGGGAGCGAGGAGCGAGCCGGGATACGCGCGCCCGGTCGCCTCCACCGCCTCATAGAGCGCGCGGGAGCGGTAGACCATGCCCTTGCCGCCGTAGCCGTTGCGCTTGCCCGCATAGGGGCCGCGCGAGAACTGGGGAAGCCATACGTGCCCCTCCTCCACAGGAAACCCGACGACCCAGATACGCCGCATCTCCCCGCGGGAACTCGCCCGGATTCAAGAGCGTTGCGGCAGCAGGCCTGTCGCCTCGATCTCCTCGAGCGACGCCACGACGGCGTCCGCGGCCGAGACGTCCTGGCCCGGGGAGCCGGATATCCCGACGCAGGGCATCCCCGCCGCCTTCGCCGCGAGCACGCCGTTGCGCGAGTCCTCGACAACGAGGCACGAGCCCGGCGCGACGCCGAGCCGGCCTGCGGCCTCGAGGAAGATATCGGGCTCGGGCTTGCCGCGCGCGACGTCGTCGCCATACACGAAGACGGCGAAATAGGGGGCGAGCGAGAAGCGCGAGAGCGCGATCGCCGCGTAGCCGCGGTGCGTGGACGTCGCGAGCGCGAGCGGGACCTTGCGCGAGCGCAATGCGGCGAGGATCTCCCTCGCGCCGGGGCACAGCCCGCACCGCTCGCCGTAGACCGTGCGGAACATGGCGCCGAACGCGGCGAGGAACTCCTCGCGCGTGGGCCTCTGGGCGAAACGCTCCTCGACGTACGCGTAGATGCGCTGCAGCGGCATGCCCACGATCGCGCGCTGGTGCGCCGCCGTCCAGCCGGGGCACGCGCGCGAGAAGAACTCCGTCTCGAGGCCCTCCCAGTGGCGCTCCGAGTCGACGAGCACGCCGTCGAGGTCGAAGATGACCGCGCGGGCCTGCGGGGCGCTCATTTGACCGTGACCGACTTCGCGAGGTTGCGCGGCATGTCCACGTCGTTCCCCCTCGCGAGCGAGAGGTGGTACGCGAGCAGCTGCACGGGGACGAGGTTCGCGAGCGCGGACGTCTCCGGCAGGTCGGGGACCTCGATCCACTCGTCGAAGGCGTGGCTGCGCTGGGGCGCGATGCCGATGATGCGCCCGCCGCGCGCCTTCACCTCGAGCGCGTTCGTGAGCACTGCCTCCTTCGTGTCGTCGTTCGCGACGAGCACGATGAGCGGGGTGCCCTCGGAGATGAGCGCGATGGGGCCGTGCTTGAGCTCGCCGCCCGCGAAGCCCTCCGCGTGGATGTAGCTCACCTCCTGGATCTTGATCGCGGACTCGAGCGCGATGGGGTAGTTCATCCCGCGCCCGATGATGTAGATGTCCTGCGCGTCGGCGAGCGTGAGCGCGACCTTCCTCACGTGCGCCGCGAATTCCGGCGTGAGCATGCTGGCGATGCGCTCCGATGTCTTGCGCAGCGTCGCCATGCCCTCCTCGTACCTGCCCGCGCACGCGTACGCGAGCAGGAACATGATCGCGAGCTGGCCCGTGATCGCCTTCGTCGAGCACACCGCCTTCTCGGGGCCCGCGTGCACGGGCAGCGTGTGGTCGGCCACCCGGTCCATCGTGCTGCCGATCACGTTGACGACCGAGACGACCTTGCCGCCCTTCGCCTTCGCGACCTCGATCGCCTCGAGCGTGTCCGCGGTCTCCCCGCTCTGCGAGATCGCGACGAGCAGCGAGCGGTCGGTCAGGAAGCCGTGGTGGCTCGGGAACTCGGAGCCGAGCGCGAAGTTGAGGTGGCGCCCCGCGATGCGCGAGAACGCGTAGGTGGATGCGAGCGCCGCCTTGCCCGCGCTGCCGCACCCGACGACGTACGTGCCGAACGCGCGGTCGATCTCGCGCGCGACCTCGAGCACGAGC
>JAJPEB010000117.1 GCA_023252315.1 Candidatus Woesearchaeota archaeon
ATGTGTCAAGGCCCCCTGCCTGTCGATGAGGTACGCCTCGTTGTACTTGCCTCCTTCTCTCTGCGCGTATCCGGCCACGAGGGTATAGGCCCCGATATTTCTCGAGAGAGCGCCCACGGAGAGCAGCGTGTCGACGAGCTGGTGCTTCTCGAGCGCGCAAGGCCCTGTGAGGCTCAGCTCGGGGAAGCACACGAGATCGACGCCCCGCGGGATACGTGTTTCCGTCGCAAGTATGCGATCGATGTTCCGCCTGACGGGGCCCGGGGTGACTTCCATCTGCACCACTGCGACACGGACCATGTCTGGGCGAAGCAGGCGCACTTTAAAAAATCTCCCTTTTTTACCACTAAAAAATGACGCTATCCTGATGGTATCGCGGCGGCGCGCAAGCCTCCCGCATATGATGATGTTTTCTACTTCTTATCACTGGAGAGCGAGCCTTTTTCTGCGGGCGCGCTTCCGGCAATTGTCGCAGGCTTCTTGCGCGAGGGTCTCTTCGAGCGCTCCTGCCGGGGCGCCGGTTGCGCCTCATCAATCGCGGCCGAGGGAACTGCGGGCGTCTCGGGCGCCTGCGCCGGCTGCTCCTGCTGCGCGAGCGGGCTCTCCTTGCGCATCGTCGCCATCTCCTGCGCGCGGTCGTCGTTCCTCTTCGAGAGCTGCGCGATGCGCTCGTCGAGGTCGTCGAGGAACTTCTTGCGCTCGCCGCTCTCCTGCGCGCGGTCCTCGGGGACGCCGTCCCCCTCGTCTGCGGGCGCATCCCTCTCCACGGGCACCTCGGCCTTCTCAGGCTGCGCCGGGACGTCGACCACGTCCATGCCGTCGAGCGGCCTGGGCCGCTCCGGCGCCTCCACCTCGACGACGTCCATCTGGCCCAGCTTCGTCTGCGCCTCTTTAGCCTCTTCTTTCTTCTCCTCTTTCACGGGCATGCGCACGTCCTTGAACGCGGAGCGCACGTCCTTGCCCGCTACGTCGAAGTACGCGAAGAACTTGTCCGTGAGCTTGAGCCTGTAGCTGCGCCCCGACGCCTCCTTGCGCACGAAGCCGAGCCGCTCGAGCTCCGCGATGTGCTCGTAGGCGCTCGAGCCGCGCGTGTCGACGACCTCGGACTGCAGCGCGCTCGGGTGCTTGTACGCGATGACCGCGAGCGTCTCCATGCAGGCGCGGGAGAGCTCGGTCTGCGCGACGATGTTCCTGACGAGCGGCAGGTGCGCGTCGCGCACGCTCATGCGCCAGCCCTGCTCGTCGGAGTAGATCATGAGCGCACCCTCGCGCGCGGCGTAGTCCTTCTTGAGCTCGGCGAGCGCGCGCTTCGCGTCGGCGAGATCGAGCCTCGAGAGCTGGGCCACCTGCTCCTCGCTCATGGCCCGCCCGCTGCTGAAGAGCAGCGCTTCGACCTGGTGCTTGGGGGTTGTCTCCATCGCTCACTTTGGTAAGGCGTAGTTCTCGCCGGATCTCTCGATCGCGCCCTTCTTCTCCATGTGCTCGAGGAACGGCGCGAGCTGCTCCGCCTCGATGCCCGTGTCGCCCGCGATCCTCTCGGCGGGCTTGGGCCCTTGGCGCAGGCTGAGCAGGATCGCGTTCTTGATGAGCTGGTTCATCGCGAGCGTGAGGTGCTCACGCGTGCCGACGTGGTCGCGGAACTCGGACGAGATGGAATGGACCTTCGCGAGGAGGTCGTTGAGCCAGTTCGTGACCTCGCGCGCGGGGATCGAGAACTGGTCGGGCTCGATGACCTCGATGCTCGCGGGGCTGAAGTTGACGCACAGCCACGTGAAGGTCTCGAGGCCGTGGATGAGCAGCTCGGACTCGGAGAACGCGCTGAACATGCCGTCCTCGTGCGCGATCGCCTCCTCGCGCTCCTCCTCGAGGAACACGATGCGGCTGTCCGTGCGGATGTTCTCGAGGTACTTGTCGAGCGACTCCTCGACGTGCTCCTTCGGCTTGCCCGCGACCTCGAACGTGACGATCGCGCGCAGCCATCCCTGCCTGAGCCGCTCCCTGATCTCGCTCTCTTTCATGGCCACGGCGGGCAGGTTCTCCGCTTATATAGTTTGCCACCCCCTATCCTCTGGGAACAGCGGGTTTCCTGTCATGGAACTTCTTCCTCGATTTCCATTTCCTCTTCTCTCCCCATTCTCCTGCGCTTCTCTGGGCCACGCGACTTTTCTCTATTCTCCGGCGCTGCCTTGGCGTAGCCCGGATGTTGGGCCGATCCGTGCAGGCCCAGAACCGTAAGGCCGCGCAGCGCAGCGAGCTGGGAACGCCGCAGCGCCGCGTCGTCCTTGATCCGCGGTCATGCCTCCTCCTTCTCCCCGCGCAGCCGCAGGAAGAGTCCCGCGGACACGACCAGCGTGACGATGCCGAACGCGCTCACCCACGGCACGACGCCGCTGTCCCTGTCTGCGAGCACGGCCGCGGGCGCAGGCGCGGAGCCGTTCTCCTCGGGCCCGTCGCGAGCCGCGGGGATGGCGCGCGTCTCGTTCCCTTCGGGCACTGGCGCGGGAGCCGCGAGCGCTCGCGTCGCGTCCGCTTGCGCAGCGGCGGGCGCGGGCACGGGAGCGGTGCCGTTGCGCGGCACGATCGCGATGACGCGCGTCGCGCGCTCGTGCGCGTCGCACTCGCGGGCCTGCGCGACGATGCGCACCTGCGAGGCGTTGGGCAGCGTGATCGCGTACTCGCGCCGCGTGAGCGTGTCGCCCTCGAGCAGGGTCTCGCCGTCAGCGTCGGCGGCGAAGCTCGCGTAGCCCCCCGACGCGATCATGAAGCCGATGGTGTCGCCGGGCGCGCCGCGCTGGGCGCTGAGCGCGATCGCGAGCGTCGCGTTGCAGATGCCCGACCCCTTCACCGCCGCGTCCGTCGCCTGGGGGACGCTCCCCTGCGTGCCGTTCTCCTGCGGCGCTGTCGGCTGCGATGCGCTCGCGGCCCCCGGCGTGCCGCCGATGGGCCCCGCGACCCACGCACCGTCCGCGAAGACGATCGAGAGGCCTTCCTTGAAGCCGGGGACGAGCGAGGCGTTGTAGGAGGTGCGCAGCAGCGCGGTGCCGTTGCACGCGATCGTGAGGTCCTCGAACGCGTTGCCGAGCCCGTTGCCGATCGCCTTGCCCGCGCCGTAGAGAGACGGCCCGCTCATGTTGGAGTACGCTCCTTCGTCCTCGACGATGAGCGACACGCCGTTGCTTCCCGCGCGCAGCAGCGTGAGCGTGTCCGCGCTCGCGCTGTCGCGCACCATGCAGCCCGCCAGGTCCTCCGGGCCTGTGAGCTCGATGTACTCGCGCCCGTTGTCGCTGCCCTGCGGGTCGAAGAGGATCTCGGACCACGAGAGCGCGTGCGCGCAGGGGGCGATGGCGAGGAGCAGGACGAGGAGGGTGGCGGGTCGCATGCGCATCGCAGGCGCAGATCGCTTCACAAACCTCTGGACGCGAGAGCCGCATACGCTCCGGGGGCTTCCGGAGCCGGCGGACGCAGGGCGAGCATCGCGGGAATCGCGAAGGCGCAGTTCTCCGTCGACAACCCGCAATCACTCTCATGCGATGGTGAGAAACGTTTTTATAGGCTGAGCGAGCTTCCGGAGCCGAGGGGTGAGTGATGAGAGAGGAGCTGTCTGCGTCCGCTGTAGGCTTGCGCGCGTCGATGCGCGCTCCTCGTGCCATCTAGCGCATGGGGTTCCTCGACTTCCTCAAGAAGGCCAACGACGCGCCGCAGGCGCGCCAGGCGCCGGCGATGCCGTCTCCGCAAGGAGCCAGCGTGAGCGCGTCCGATCTCGACGACATCAAGCGCAAGATCGGGCTCATGGACCTGCCTCCGCCGGCCGCGGATCCCTCGCGCGCGGACGCTGCGCAGCGCCCGGTTCCGCCGCCCACGCCGTACGATTTCTTCCCGGCGCCGCAGGGCATGGACGCGCAGGCCCCGCCGCGGCTCTCCGCCT
>JAJPEB010000118.1 GCA_023252315.1 Candidatus Woesearchaeota archaeon
GCGGTGGCGTACGTGGTGGTGAGCCCGGGGCTCGAGGACGTCCTCGTGCCTGAGGCGCGCAAGGTCGAGCTCGGGGCGGGCAACGCGACGCAGGTGCGCTTCACGCTCACGGTGCCGGGCGGCATGGCGCCTGGCGCATACAACGGGACGGTGCGCGTGACGTACGTGCGCAGGCTGCGATGGGGATGGGCGCGAGGGTAGGGTTATATACCTGTCCTGCGGGGACGCGGGTGTGGCGATGAGAGAGCGATACGTGCTTGCGGCCCTCACGCTCCTCGTGCTCGCCGCGAGCGTCGCGGGGCTCTTCGTGCAGCTCTCGCTCGGGAGCGCGCACGACGACGTCACCGCGCGCGCGTCGACGGGGAAGGTGAGCTTCTGCATCAACGCGCCGCCCTCGGTCTCGGTGCCATGCAACGCCACGGCGAGCCAGGGCCAGCACTACTCGTGCGCGCTCTCGCTCTCCGACCCCGATGGCCAGAGCGTCGGGATCACGCAATCGTTCATCTCGGGCGGCAGGGTCGTCTTCAACGTGACGCCCTCCGGCGAGATCAACTTCACTCCCAGCAACGCGGACGTGGGCAATTACACTGTCGTGTTCTTCGCGCAGGACCCCTCGGGCTGCGACAACGGCGCCGCGAACGCGACGTTCGCGTTCACGGTCGAGAACGTCAACGACCCTCCGGTGCTCGTGAAGCCTATCCCCGACGCGAGCCTTCCGGTGAACACGACGCTCTCCGCGTTCTTCCTCGACGACTACTTCGCCGATCCCGACAACGACTCGCTCACCTACATCGCGACGCAGCCCAGCGGCATCGGGATCGCGATCCTGCCGAGCTCCGAGGTGCGCTTCTCGGGGGGCGTCTGCAAGCCTGACGGCGAGCTCGTGGCGTTCACGGCGCAAGACCCGTCCGGCGCGAGCGCCGAGAGCAATCCCGTCACGGTCACGGTCTCGTGCCCCCCCGACCAGTCGTCGGGATCGCCAGGCAGCACCGGCGGCGGTGGCGGTGGCGGAGGGGGCGGCGGTGGCGGCATCTGCAAGCCGAGGTGGGAATGCGACGCGTGGGGCGCGTGCACGCCCAACGGGCTCCAGCGCCAGCGGTGCTACGACACCATCGGGTGCGAGGACGAGAAGACGCTCGAGCGCAGGTGCACGTACGAGGGCCCCTCGCCCGACTGCAAGGAGAACTGGCTCTGCTCGCAGTGGGGCGCGTGCTTCCCCAACGCGACGCAGCAGCGCACGTGCGACGACCTCGCGAGATGCGGCACGAGGATCGTGCGCCCGCCGCTCTCGCAGGGATGCGTCTACCTCGCGACGTGCAACGACGGCATCCGGAACGGGAACGAGACGGGCGTCGACTGCGGAGGGCCGTGCGGGCCGTGCGCGCTCGTGCAGCAGCCCTCGCCGATCGAGCCCGCGACGCGCCTCGCCGCGTGGATCATGCTCGTCTTCATCCTCGCGGCGCTGCTGCTCGCGGGCGTCGCGCGCTACTACCGCAGCGAGATCGCGCAGATGATCGCGACGCTCGGCTTCATGCTCTCGCGCAAGGAGCGCAAGGACGTGCTGCTCGACGCCGCGCAGCGGCGCGCGCTCTTCGAGCGGATCTTGCGCTTCGAGCGCCGCCTCGACGAGCGGAAGCTCTCGCCCGAGGAGGCGTACGATGCGCTCGCGATGCTCGTGCGCGACTACGCGCACGAGGCGCTCGCGCTCGAGCGCGAGGCCCTGCGCGACGAGGTCGCGATGCGCTGCCGCGCGCTCAGGCTCGGCGAGGCGACGAGGGCGCTGATCGAGGGCATGTTCGGCAAGCTCGCGGTGCTCGAGCAGGGGACGCTCGCGTACGACGAGCTGTTCCTGCGCGCGAGCGCGGAAGGGCTACGCACGCTGGTGTGCCTCACGAGCGAGTACGCGCAGGACGAGATCGCGCGTGAGCTCGAGGAGGCGCAGGTCACGGACAAGATGAGCTTCTACGATGAGCTGTTCGCGCGCATGGTGAACGCGCTGCGCGCGGTGCAGTTCGGCCAGCTCGACGTCGCGAAGAGAGAGTACGCGACGCTGCTCTCGCGCTACGAGCCGCTCTCGGAGAAGGACAAGGAGCAGGTCTATCCTGAGCTGCTCTGGGCGTTCCGCGCGACGAAGCTGCAGTCGGAGATCGCGGGATCGCGCATCGTCGAGAAGGGGAAGGCCGCATGAGACCATTTCCTTTCCACATCCCTTTTTAAACAGCCTTCCCTAAGTCCGCGAAGTCCGCTTACCCCGCGAAGCTCACTGAGCGAAGTTCGGTAAGTGAGCACCGACGACAGCGATACGCAGATGGTCAACGTCAACATCGAGATCCCCGACGAGCTGCACCGCAGGCTCAAGCTGGCCGCCGTGACGGACGGCGTCACGCTCAAGGATCTCGTGGCGACGCTTCTCGCGCAGCAGGACTAGCATGGTCAACATCAACGTCCCCCTTCCCGACGAGCTGCACAGGCGGGTCAAGCTCGAGGCCGTGCAGCGGGGCAAGACCGTCAAGGAGCACATCATCGAGCGCCTCGACGAGGGTCTGCGCAAGGTGGGCAGATGAGCCGCATCCTCTTGCCGCTCGCCATCGTCGCGCTGCTCGCGGCCGCGCTCGTCCTCGCGCTCACGCTCACGGGCCCGAGCATCTCGCCGGGCACGCCCTTCACGAACAATACGCTCAACTGCTCGTGGGCGCTCTCGCCGGACACGATCGCGCAGAACGTCACGGTGCTCAACGGCAGCGCGGTCTACAGCACGGCGTACGAGAACGCGAGCCTTGGCCCGCTCAGCACGTCGCTGCTCATCCCCTCCGCCGCCACGCGCAAGGGCGAGGACTGGACGTGCCGCATCACCCTCAGCAACGGCACCGCCTCCGCCTCGTCCGACGCGACGGT
The DNA here is from genome assembly GCA_023252315.1 of Candidatus Woesearchaeota archaeon. Lineage (GTDB taxonomy): Archaea > Nanobdellota > Nanobdellia > Woesearchaeales > UBA525 > UBA525. The sequence continues at coordinate 2,896 of JAJPEB010000118.1, forward strand.
CACGATCAGGAACTCGCCCCCCTCGACGGAAGGGAACGGGGCGGGCATCTTCAACTCATCGGGCGCCGACGTCGGCTTCCTCGTGCAGGCGACGGAGGACGCGAACTTCACGCTCGACGTGAACGCGACGGACGAGGACGGCGACTCGATCACGTACCTCAACGCGGACGCGTTCTGCGCGCGCCTGAGCAGCGCGCTCGGCACCTACCTCTGCTCGCCGACGCAGGCGGATCTCGTCGGCAACGCGCCGACGCGCGTCAATATCACCTTCACCGCGAGCGACGGGCAGAACGTCGGCGGGAGGACGATCACGTTCAACGTGACGCCGGTGAACGACCCGCCCGTGCTCGCGCTCTCGGCGAGGACGACGCCCGTCAACACGAGCCTCAACATGACGTTCGCGGCGAGCGACGAGGAGAGCAACTTCCCGCTGCGCTACGCGCTCCTCTTCAACGCGTCGAACGCGGAGATCCAGGACAGGCTCACGGTCACGGCGCTCAACGCGGCGGGCACGAGCCTGAGCGTCTTCTACAACGCCCAGAGCCCGGACTTCAACGACGTCGGCGTATGGCCCGTGTACGTGAACGTGACGGACAACTCGACGACGGCCTCGGGCGCGAACGACAGCCGGAGCGCGCTCTACTCCTTCGCGCTCAACATCACCGCGAGCGGGCGCAGGCCGTACTTCACGAACGTCACGCCCGCGGGCCCGTACGCGATCGCGCAGGGACAGGCGATCGAGATCAACATCAGCGCGAACGATCCCGACGCGAAGTCGCGACTCACCGAGTGGCCGCAATATTGCATGCACTTGAAGCAGGTGCGATCCGTCATGATCTGATTCCAAGCGCGTTGAACTCACATTCTCTCATAGATCCCTTCGATCCGCCAGGTGCCGCAGCTGGCGCAGATCATCGACACCTCGATTGCGCTCACTCAAGGTCAGGCCATGCCGGGCATGCCGCCAATGACCGGTGGAGGCCCTGCTGTCGCTCCTGCAGTGACCGC
>JAJPEB010000018.1 GCA_023252315.1 Candidatus Woesearchaeota archaeon
CATATGGCCCTCGGGCCAATCCTTGCCGCGCCACGCCTGCACGATGAGCCTGTCGGGGATGAGCGTGACGTTCTCCCCCGAGACGAAGCCGCCGTACACGCTGAACTTCCCCGCCTCGCTCCTGCTGATCGTCGCGGGAGCGCCGGAGAACGCCGCATGCTTGCGCGGGTCCATGAGCGTCTCGTACACCTGATGCGGCGATGCCTTGAAATTCGCGGTCTGCCGAAGTGTCTTCATCATACCACCCCTGGAGGGAAGATGGCATACGGCTATAAGAATATTCTCCTCATGCCGCTACGACAGCCCCGCCGACGCCACCACGTTGCTCCTCGAGACCACGATCACCCTGTTGTACGCGTCGATCCCCGCGATCCCCGGCACCGTGTAGCTCGAGGCGCCCGTCGCGCCGAGCCTGATCGCGTTGTCCACCTTGCCGTCCTTCGTGAGGTAGACGTCGCCCTGGGGCGAGGAGAAGCCCTGCAGCACGAGCGTCCTGCGCCCGTCCTTCTCGAACATCGCGGCGACGCCCGTCGCGTTGCCCGAGAACTTGCCGCGCGCCCCAAGGTCCCAGCCAGGGATCCCCTGCACGTGCACCTGCGACGTGTCCCTGCCTGGCGTCGCGAAGCCGGCGGCGTCGCGCTCGACGAACGACGTGTCGACCTGCTGGACGCGGTCGCTCCCGCACGCGCACAGGCAGAGCAGGAGCAGCGCCGCGAGCGCGAACGCAGGCGGGAATCTCATGCGGCAGCCACCCGCCGCCGCACTGCCTTCACGAACGCGTCGGCCTCGTCCTCGCCGTTCACGTACACGATCACCGACGACGGGTTCCCGAAGATCCCCATAAGGAACGCCATGAGCTTGCCGCGCGCATCGCGAATAGCCCTCGCAGACAGGGAATCTTTCCTGCACGAGACCCGCACCATGGGAGCGCCCGCGTTCCTCAGGGACGCCTCTTTCGCGACCGAGGCCACGTCTCCGAGCTCTATCGCGAGCACGCGCTCCCATTGCGCCGCGGTGCCTACCGAGAAGCCGTACTTGTCGAATGCCCACACGATGCGCCTCGTCGTGAGCGCCGTGACCTGCGTGAACCATGCCCTGTCCGGCCTGCCGCTGCACGTCATGACGACCCTCTCTCCCTTGCGCAGCTGCGACACGATGATATCCTTGGCGCCCACGAGCCCGCCTCGCGGTTTCCCGCTTCTTAACTGTTGCGCTCTCCCCATGCACGAAAAGGCTTTTAACGCGCGGGCGCTGGCACGCACCGTGGACACCCTCGTCGTCGTATTCCTGGTGCTCTTCGTCGCGCTGCTCGCGTTCCTGCTCGGGAGAGCCATCGCGGAGCGCTCGTTCCGGGACAGGGAACGGTTCGCGCGCGACGACGCCGTAGCCCGCAGCCGCGCGACGCTCTCTGGGCAGTTCAGCGAGCAGCTCGCGCCGTACCTCCCCGGGTTCCCCTACAGTCCATGCGAGGCGAAGTTCCTCGGCAAGCCGACCGACTTCATCGTCTTCGAGGGGCTCGAGGGGAGGGAGATCACGCGCGTCGTCTTCGTGGAGGTGAAGACCGGCAAGTCGTCGCTCTCGGGCACCGAGCGCTCCCTCAAGCGCGCGATCGATGCCGGCAGGGTCGCGTTCGAGACGTACCGCGTCCCGCACGACGCGGCGGACGCCGCGCCGGAGGATGCGCGCGATGGCTAGGGGCGTGCTCTGGTACGTCTTCGTCGGCTCGCGCGGGGGCGACACGCGCATCTGCCTCGTCGAGCTGCTGCTCGAGAGGCCGCGCAACGCGAGGGAGCTCGCGCTCGCGCTCGGGGTCGACTACTCGACCGCGCGGCACAGCCTGCGCGTGCTCGAGAAGAACCGCATCGCGTTCGTCCCGGAGAGGGGCTACGGCGCGAAGTACCTGCTCACGCCGGAATTCATGGCGCTGCGCGACGAGTTCGAGCGGATACGGGAGAGGCACGCGTGCATGAGGAAGGGAGGCGGGGCGATGGCTCCCGTCAAGGAAGCGGCGCATGAGAAGAAATAACGGGTCCGGACGCACGTCGTGCTGCGGCGCATTTATGGGGTTTTACGTCGGCGCGGGGCTCCGCCAGCCCGCCTCCTGTCGGGCGCCAAGGCAGCACTCTGCGAAAGAAAGAGGATCCAGAGGATGTCGCGTGTCCCAGAGAAGTACAGGAGAATCCGAGGATGGCCGGAAAAGGGAGGGAGAAACGACGCGCGGCATGAACAGAGGCGAAATCCTGCAGAGAATGCACTCTCGGCATTTCGCAAAAACTAGTTAAACCGGGGCGCACCGATGATGGGGAACATGAACGTCCAGATGCAGGCGACCACGGCGCTGATCGCGATCAACATCCTGCTGCTCATAGGCATCGTCGGCGTCAACGTGCGCTCCTACCTCAGGATGCGCGCGCAGTACACGCTCTTCCTCATCGTGTTCTCGGGGCTCTTCCTGCTCGAGAGCCTCGTGAGCGGCTACTTCCTCTTCACGAACATGGAGTTCTACGTCCCGCAGGTCGGCGCGCACATCCTCGCGCTCACGGGCCTCGAGACGGTCGCGTTCGCGGCGCTGCTGTGGATGCAGCGGCAGTAGGGAGCCGGCCCGCTACTTGTAGACGGCGGTCTCCGTCGAGCACCACCAGCCTTCCCTGAGCCCGTCGAGGAGCTCCTTGCGTGCGCCGAGCACGCGCTCGGCCGCCCTCACCCTCGCCTGCCTCCTGTCGTTGAGGGAGAACAGTACGTCGTCGATGCCGCCATGCGGGCGATACTCCTGGGCGAACTCCTCCACCCGCGCGCTCGGCATGCTGAGAAGGCAATCGTACTGCCGCCGCTCGAACGCCTCCACCGCCCGCGAGTACAACACCTGCGCAACCGGGTCGTGGTCGAGCATGCATCAGCCTCAGAACGGCCTGCAGCCCTTGCACGGCACGAGGCCCGCGTCCATCGCCTCCTTCTTGCTCGAGAACGCGACGCGCCTGTTCTTCGGGATGCGGCGCGCGATCATGCAATAGGGGGTGTGGACGGTGTTGCCCGTCTTGCTGCCGATGAAGACCGTCTCGCCCTGCCTGCCGGAGCCGCCGGGCACGTTGAGGATGTTCTGCACCGTCTGCTGCGTGCCGCGGCCCGAGCGAGGCGAGTCCTCGTCGCCCGGAAGCACGCGCACGATCTCCGGAAGCCTCGCCCGCGCGAGCGCGTTATGGGGCTCGACGATGGCGACCACGCGCGGCGCGCCGCCCCTCTTCGCCGGAGCCTTCATCGATGCCCCGCGCCTGGCCCCCGCCTTGGCGCTTGCCGTCGCCTTCGCCTTGCGCACGCTGCGCGAGCCCGTCGATGCGCGGGGCGCGGGCTTCGCCTTCTTCGGCGATGCCTCGCGGGCGCTCATCTTCGTCTTCGCGGTCCCCTTCGCGCGCCGCCTCGGGCGCGCCTTGCGCGCGAGACCGGGCGACGGTGCCGCCCTCGCGGACGACGCTTGCGCCTCCGCCTCGTCGCGCGGCATCACGACGATGACGTTGCGCGTCGCGAGGTCCTGCCTGCGCTGCGGGATCGCGAACGACAGGAGCAGCAGCACGACGAGGATCGCGAGCAGCAGCGCTACGATGACGTACTCGCACCACACGCCGACCCATTGCGCGAACGTGAGGTCCCTGCGCGGGATCACGCGGAGCAGGAACGTCGGGCTGTCCGCGACGCCGCCCTTCTCGTCGGACGCCGTCACGACGAGCGTGTCCTCGCCCGCGAAGTTGTGGTCGGGCGTGAGCGTGAGCGTGGCGCCCGAGATCGAGGCGCTGATGTCGGCCGGCTGCGATGCCGCGTACGTGAGCGTGTCGCTGTCGGGGTCCTTGAAGTAGTCGTTGAGGTCGAGCGTGAACTTCTCGTTCTGGTACCACTCGAGCACGGTCGCGTTGCCGTCCGCCGAGCGCTCGAAGCGCGCCTCCCTCGACGGCGGCGTCAGGAAGAGCAGCGATATCCCGAGGATGGCGATGAGCGCGACGATGCAGATGCGAAGGAGCAGCAGCGCCTGGCGTCCCATGCCGCGCCGCACGGACGAGACCTTGCCCGCGTAGGTGAGCAGGAGCACGGCCACGAGCACCACGAGGAAGGCGAAGAGCGCGAGCGAGACTTTCGCGCACGAGCCCCATCCGGAGACCGAGAGCCCGAAGAGCCAGTCGTTGAAGCGCTCGAAGGCGTTCTTGCCGCGCAGCTGGATGCCGACGGACTCGACGTACGGGATGCCCTCCTCCCTGAGCGTGAGCGTGGGGAGCACGACGTAGCGGCCCTTCTCCTGCGACGAGAGGTTCTGCAGCGGCACGAGGTGCACCGCCTTCTCCTCGCCCGCGCGCAGCTCGATCTCGCTCTCGCGCAGCGCGAAGAGGGTATCGTTCGTCGCGATAGTGTAGTTGCCGCCGCGCGCGCCCACGTTCTTTACGATGAGCGGCACGAGCGGCGTGTCGTCGCGCACGGAGACCTCGTCGCCGTCGATCTGGACCATGTAGCACGCGCGCCGCGTGAGGCTCTCGACCGTGAGCGCCGCGCTCGCGTTCGCCTGCGGCTCGCCGACCGGGTACGCGATGACCGTCGCCTGGTACGTGTCGTTCGTGCACGGCAGCTGCGCGCGCAGCGGCACGTTCACGTTCTGGCTCGGGCCGAGCGTGACCGTGGTCTCGTCGAGCGTGAAGATGCTGGGGCCATCGAGGCGCAGCTGGAACGCCTGCGTGCGGTCGCCTGCGTTGCGGACGTTGACGTAGTACGTCTTTGGGCCGCAGCAGTCCCTGTCCGCGCCCACGAGCGCGATGTCGGGCGCCGTGCGCACCTCGAGCGTGGCGTCGTAGCAGTCGTCGACAGAGAGCGTCGTGTCGCGCGCCTTGCTCACGCCGCCGTAGAGGTCGAGCGCGCGCACCGTGACGGCGTGCGAGCCCATGCTCCCGTTGCCGGGCGCGACCCTGAGGTCGACGCTCGCCGACGCGTTGGGGTCGAGGTCGAGCGTCTTCTCCCGTGCGCCGCCGTCGAAGGTGACGAACGAGGGGCCGTCGAGCGTGAGGCGCACCCGGTCAGGCGCGTCTGCCTGGTTCTGCACGAGCAGCGGCGAGATGGTGGTGGACTGCGCGCACGCGTCCATGCCCGTCGAGAGGTTGAGCGCGAACGCGAAGTCGTTGCGGATCGCGAGCGTCGCATGCGCGCTCGCCGCGAGGCCGTCCTTGCCCGCGTACGCCATGAACGCGACGTCCTTCGTGCCGTACGTCGCGCAGGGGAACCTGAGCGTCACGTTCTGCGTCGCGGACTCGCCTGGCGCGAGCGAGAGCTCGTGCCTCGGGTACGTTGCGAACGCGTCGTTGCCGCCCATGCCGAGCGTGAACGTCTCCGCGTACGGGGCGACGTTGGTGACTGTCGCCGCGAAGGTGGCGTCCTGGCACATGCTCACCGTCTTGTCGAGCGGCGTCACGCTCACGAGCGCGACCTGGCACGCGTCCGCACGGATCGTGCGCGAGAGCCGCTGCGTCCTGCCGTAGCTGTTCGTGACGGCGATGTCGTAGGCGAACGTGCCCTGCACCCCGCAGCTGTCCTCGATGTAGACAGGGACTTCCCTCGAGTCGCCGGGGGAGAGGGAGAAGCTGTCCTGCGCGAGGCGGATCTTGCGCGGGTAGGCGGACTGGACCGCGATCGCGTAGGAGGACTCGAAGCTGCCCGTGTTCTCGACCACGAGCTTGTCCACGCGCGTCTGGCACGAGCACAGCTTGATCTGCTGGTTGTCGGGGCTCGCGAGCGTGAAGTCGTTCGTGTACTTGTTGATGACGAGCTCCGCCTGCGCGGACGATGCGAGCAGCAGGACGGAGAGGATGAGGAGCGCGAGGGTTGCGGAGCGGTTCATTTCGGTCACCTGGTCAGTAGTATGTCTCGATGCTTGCGGGCTCGGCGTTCTCGACGGAGACCGTCTTCCTGGGCTTCGCCTGCGCGCGCGGCCTCGCGGGCCCCTCGGGAGGCGCCTTCGCGTGCGCCAACGCCTTCGCCACGTGCTCCTCGCGCGCCTCGGGAGGCGTCTGGGGCGGAGGCGGAGGGAGCGTCGCGCCCGCGGGAGGCGTGCCCTTGCCGCCCTTCATGTGGCGCCTGTTGAGCTGGACGACCGCGAGCACGCCGATGATGCCGATGAGCACCATGATCGCGCCGATCGCGATGGCCTCGAGCACGATGCTGCCGGCCTGCTGCGCGCCCGCCGCGAGAGCGCGCACGGTCACCGTGATCGGGACCTCGGTGCGCGCGCCGCCGGATGCGATGGAGATCGCGATGGTCCTGGGGCCGGGAGGCGTCATGTCGCCCGTCGAGAGGTAGAGGTAGAGCGTGCCTTCCATGCGCCACGAGCCCCAGCCCGAGAGGTCGTCGACGCTCACCTGGTACGTCGCCTGCTCGTCTCCCTTGTTCGCGATCGCGATCGGGACGACGACGTTCTCGCCGCGGTCGATGCCGGTCTCGCCGAGCACGCTGATGACAGTCGCGCCGAGCGGGCCCGTCGCGTTGCCGCAGGCGGTGCCCTTCTCGACGGTGAGCGTCGCCTCGCGCATCTCGCGCACGACGTCGCCCGTGTAGGGCTCGCGCAGCGAGGAGGAGATGGCGAGCGCGTAGGCGCCTGGCGCCGCGCATGCGGGCACGCGCAGCCAGAAGTCCGCCGACGCCGCCTCGCCCGCGGGGACGAGCGCGATCGCCTGCGTCTCGTTGATGCCGAGCGCGCGCTGCGCGATGCTGATCGTGACGTCGCCGATCGGCCCGTCGCGGGCGTTGCGCGCGCGCAGCGTGACGTGCGCGAACTCGCCCTGCCTGATGTGGCTGTCGGGCTCGATCACGACCTGCTCCGCGAGCGGGTCGCACGCGTCGCCCATGCCGTTGCGGTCGAGGTCCTGCTGCTGCGCGTTCGCGGCCAGCGGGCAGTTGTCGTTCGCGTCCGGCACGCCGTCGCAGTCCCTGTCCGAGACCGCATCCCCGTTCCAGAGCGCCGCGCATCCCTGCACGGGAGCGGCCTGCGCCGCGTGCGAGAATGCGACGAGCGAGATGGCGATGACGAGGATCCAGGCGATGGGCGTTCGCATGGCTGCGGGTGAATCGGGGAGCGTTTATAAAATTGCCGATGATGTGACTATTTTTGAGTGGTTACTCAAGAAAGATTTTAATGAGGTGCTGCGTCTCTGCGATCCATGTGGAGGTCTCGGCACACGCAACCGCAGGGAGCTGGCAGGAGAGAGCCTGCGGCAACCGATCATGGCAAGCGCCTGCGCGCGCCCTTGCATGTGAGTGTGGCGTGCCTCTCACTTCCGCCTCCGAGGCAAGGCGATGGACTGCGATACGCGCAAGGAGAGCCGCAAGCCGGACAGCCTGCCCAAGCGCCGAGCCCGCTTGAGATCTTGTTCGGGAATACGGGAACGGGATGCCGAGCGGATGGCCGGACGTACGAATTCCTCAGGCTCGAGTTCGACCTGACCAACAATCCCTATGTGATCTTCGTCCCCTATTCTCGAGATGGCCCGAAGGCGTACGTGGCCTCCGCAGGTAAGCTGAGGGAAAAGCCGCTCTCGAGCGATCCGTCCACCCCCGAAGGCCTGCAGGAGCTCGTAGGCATCGCGGGAGCGATGAATATCCCCCTCATCGCGGGACGCGGGTACGATCTCGAGAACAGGCTGCGGGACGCTGGTCACACTCCTGTCGCGCTCGGAAGGATGAAATATGAGAGAAAGGAGTGACGAGCGGACACGCCGCCCGCATCGTCCAGGCTATTGCTCGATCTCGATCGCCGGCCTCCCCGGCAGCCCCGCGTCCGCTTTCTTCGAGTCGCCCTCGCCCGCCGCGCGGATCTCGATCGCGGCACCTCCCGCCTCGTGCGAGAGGTACTCTTTCGCGGACTCGAGGCGCGAGCGCTCCTCGTCCGCGCTGAGCACGCGCCCCGGCGTGCGCCCCTTCGCGAGGTAGCGCACGAGCTTCCCGAGCTCGTCGCCGTAGCCCCCGAGCGGCGTGAGCGCGAGCGTGCGCGAGATCTCGTCGGGGTTGCGCGTGCGCTGCGCGATGTCGTCGAAGCGCGCGTACGCCTCGCGCTTCCAGTCGGCGGCGAGGTAGAGCGTCGCCTTCGCGATCCTCCCCTTCTGCGCGCCCTTGCGCAGCGACTCCGCGACCTCGCGCACGAGCTCCTCCGCGAGGTCCTCGTCGTCGTCGATGAGCGATGCGTCGCTCTCGGGCCATCTCGCGGCGCTCGCGAAGCCGCCCTCGCCGAGCGCGCGCCACGCCTCCTCGCACGCGTGCGGCACGAAGGGCGAGAGCATCGTGAGCTGCGCGCGCAGCGCGTCGCGCAGGAGCCGCGCGTCGGGCCCGCCAAGCGTGCGCTGCGCGTACCAGCGCATCGCCGCGGAGTACTCGAAGAGCGCGAGCTGGATCGCGGTGCGGAAGTCCGTGCGCTCCATCGCGGCGGTCACGTCGCGCATGATCGCGTGCGTGCGCGAGCGCAGCCACGCGTCCATCGGCGTGGGGCCGCCTGTCGCCTGCGCGGCGTCGCCCGCTTGGCGGATGAGCATGTCGAGCTTGCCCGCGATCGCGCGCGCGAAGTCCGAGTCCCAGTTCGGGTCGTCGAGGCCCTCGCCGCCGTTGAGGATCGTGATGCGCGTCGCGTCGGCGCCGAACTGCGCGAGCAGCGCGCGCACGGGGATCACGTTGCCGAGCGACTTGCTCATCTTCTGCCCGTTGACCGTGACCCAGCCGTTGACGCCGATGCCGCGCGGCCACTGCGCCTTCGGGAAGATCGCGCAGTGGTTGAAGAGCATGAACGAGAGGTGGTTCTGCACGAGGTCCTTGCCGCTGTTGCGGAAGTCGAGCGGGTACCAGTAGCCGAACTCCTCGCGCAGCGCGCCCGCGTCGGCGCCGCCGAGGAGCGCCGGCTTCTCCCCCTTGCCGAGGAAGACGTAGTCGAAGAACTCCCTCGTGAGCGACGCGGGCGGGATTTCCTTGATGCGGTGCGCGATCGTGTAGTAGGCCATGTAGACCGTGCTGTCGGAGAGCGACTCGATGAGCCAGCGCTCGTCCCAGGGCAGGCGCGTGCCGAGGCCGTACTCGCGCGTGCACGCCCAGTCGCCGAGCCAGCCGAGCACGTGGTCGAACTGCGCGCGCACCTTCTCCGGGTAGAGCGCGACCTGCGCGAGCGCGTCGCGTGCCTGGCGCTTCCACTCCGGGTCCGAGTACGTGAGGAACCACTGGTCCGACACCACCTTCACGATGGACTCGGTCTGGCACCTGCACACGACCCTGCCCGTGAGCTCGTAGAACATCGCCGCGTCGCCCGCAGCGATCGTGTCCTTGATGATCTCGCGCTGCGCGTCCGGGACAGGCATGCCCGCGTACTTCCCGCAGTTCCCGCGCATGACGCCTTTCCTGAACACGCGCCGGTTGAGCTCGCCCTTCGCCTCCTCGACCTTCTTCCTGTCCTTGTACGAGGAGATGCCGTACTCGCGCATGATGTCGTCCCCGAGGTCGGCGCCCATGCCGGGGACCTCGATGATGGGGATGGGCCGCAGCCGGGCGACGATCTCGGGGTCGAGGCCGTGCTCGGCGATCCTCGCAGGGTCCGACTGGAGCGTGCGTATCTCCAGCAGGTCGACGGGGTCCTCGAGCGCCGAGTACACGATACCCGAGCCCACGGAGGCGTCGATGAAGCGCGCGGGGACGACGCAGATCTCGTAGTCCACCGCAGGCCCCTTCACCCACTTGCCGACGAGCTCCGACGCAGGGATCTCTCCAATCTGCTCCGCCTGCGCATGCTGCTCCAGGATCTTCGCGATCGCCTTCTTGCCGACGACCCACTTCTCGTCCCCGACGGCGACGATCGCGTATGTCGCCTTGGGGTCGACCCACATGTTCGTCTGGCCGAGGAACGCGTCGGGGCGCGTCGTGCCCGCCATGAGGATGAGGTCGGAGCCGCGCAGGCGGAACTTGCCCCAGAGGAATTCCTTGGGCGTCTCGCCCTCGCCCTCCTTGCGGTCGTGGTCGCCCACGGGAGCGTTGTCCTTGGGGCACCACACGACGGGGTGCTCGCCCTGCTGCACGTAGCCCTTCTCCTTGAGGATCGCGAACTGCCAGCGGATGAACGCGTCGTAGTGCGGGTTGAGGCTCGTCGTGTGGAACTCGCGCCGCCAGTCGATCGAGAGCCCGACGGCCGAGAGGTCCTCCTTGTAGCGCGGCACGAAGTACGCGATCCAGTGCTCGGGCCTCGCGAAGTCCCCGATCTCCGCGTCCGTGACGCCCATGTCCTTGAGTATCTTGATCTGCTTCTCGTCGCCCTCGGCCACGCGCCTCGCGGCCGTCGCGATGGGGGACCCCGTGGCGTGCCACGCCTGCGGGAAGAGGACGTTCTTCCCCTGCAGCCTGCGGTAGCGCGCAAGCGCCTCCACGCGCATGATCGTGAAGAGGTGGCCCACGTGCGGGAGCCCGTTGACGTAGGGATACGGGAACGTGCAGAAGAACTTCTCTCGCGCGTCGGGATCCGCCTCGAAGAGGCGCGCCTTCGCCCACTCGCCCTGCCACTTGCGCTCGCGCGCGAGGATCTGGCCGATGAGCGCGCTCCCCGTCTCCTTCCCGTCCATGCGCCCGCGTGTCGCCGGGCGTTTCTTAAAGGTTGTGACAGACGGGTCGCGCGCGGAGAGGCGAACTAACCGACGCATTTAGCCACTTTGAAGTGATTAAAATAAGAAAGATTTATATACATCGAACGATACACATATGTATAGGAATCGCCGTCACGGCGGGAAAGGTTGCCCATGAGCGCCCACACACTCGAACAGGTAATCCAGCGCATCATCCCCGTAGGGGACGCGCTCTACAGCATGCGCGAGGACCCGATCGACCAAGAGGCGGTGCTGCCCGGGGGGCGCGTCGCGCTGCTCTCAGGAGAAGTGACCCTGGGCGCCAAGAACTACGAGTTCGCGGGCGTGCTCGACGAGAGCGTACGCCTCGCCTCGCATGAGCAGGCGCTCGGGAAGAACCGGGAGTACGACTTCCTCACGGGCCTTCTCGTGTACGAGCGGAAGGCCGGCATCAACGAGGCTCCTACGTACTCGCCCGTGGGCGACGGCGACCTGCGTACCGCAAGCGCGGTCCTCTCCCAGTGCTATCCGACGGCGACCGTGAGGACGCTGCGCTTCGCGACGGAGCTGAGCACCTACGCGGACACAGGGGTCCAGGTGCCGCTCGACAGGCACAGGACCTGAATTCTCACATGAACCGCGCCACGAACAGCGCGCGGCGCAACTGCGCTCTCGTCGTCGCGCGGCGCACGGTCGCGGCGAGGAACCGATCGTCGAGCGAGCGCTCGATCCAGCGCGCGAAGTCGTTCTTCTGCGCGTCCGCGAAGCGCGAGAATTCCTCGTCGGTCATCTTCGCGATCGCGTGCGCGAGGTCGTCGATGCCGCGCAGGCGCGTGCCGTCGCGCAGCACGAACTCCTCTCCTTCTGGGGCCTGGGGGCGCGCGCACATGCCGATGCGATGCCGCGAGGCGCGCTTATAATCCCTGCGCATGCCATCGTTATCCTAGCGCAAGAGATGCCCGTCCTTTGCTGCTGCGGAGCACCCATCGCGTCTTGCGTCGCGCTCGCCTCCGGCACAACGCGCTCTTGGTTTGCTCCAAGGAGCGGCGCGCATAGCTGAATAGAACGCAGGAGCACGCGCCTGGAACAGGACGGCCCTCTCGAAGGTACTTTTATAAATCGCATTCCTGTCCTCGGGCGCATTCCGGGACTGTAGTACAACCAGGCAGTACGGCCGGCTCCAGATACTGGAGCGACGAGCCCGAGAGGGCGATGACCAGGAGATACCGGTTAATCAGGGTTCAAATCCCTGCAGTCCCACCATTCTTTCCCCGCGGGCGCGCAGGTTTATGAGATGGCGCGCATTCCCGCGCGGCATGAGGACCCTCCTCAGGATAGGGATGCTCGAGGCGCTGCTCCTGCTCGGGACGCAGGGCGCAGCCGCGCCGGAGAGGCAGCAGCCGCCGACGTTCTCCGACGCCCCGGCCATCTCCTCGCGCAGCGTCACGCTCCCGCACGAAGGCACGAGGCCGAGGCAGCGCTCGTATCGCGGCAACCACGAGGGCGAGCGCGTCGTGCTCAGCGGCAAGCAGGCGACGCTGCTCGGCGAGTACACCACGTTCATCGATCTCGAGAGCGGCGCGGTCTCGGGAAGCTACACGGGAAGATACGGCTCCAGGGACAACCCCCTCGACAGGTACACGCTCAAAGGGAACGCGTACAGCGACCAGGGCGCGTATTGGTACCTGCGCAGGGTGCTCGACGAGGTGAAGGGCCGCAAGGAGCCGGGTCTCAACGGCCTCGAGCGCTGGGTGCGCGAGCGCTTGCGCCACGATCCCGTCGTCGTCGAGAACGAGCGCAGGGCCGCGCGGATGATATCCGGGAGCCTCGAGGACGCCGTCGGCTCCGTCGAGAAGGACGCGTACTGGTGGACGAGCGAGGAGAAGATGGGAGCCTACTGGCTCGTCATGGAGCGCGATCCGGGCCGCGCGGCGGACATCCTCGCGGGCGTCGCGCGCAAGAGCGCCCAGAGCGCGCAGATCCTCGTCTCGGGGCTCTACGATGAGAAGCGCGATGCCCTTGTCACTGTGCTCAAGAGCGCGTACGCGCGCCATCCGTACGAGACCCTCGCCATGCTCTCGCGCGATCGCCTGAGCATCTCTTCCGGGGGGTTCGTCCACCAGGACACGCTCGCGCACCTCGTCGGCGCGGACGTGCAGGCGATCGTGCGGGACTCGCGTGCGCGGGGCGAGGAGCCGGAATGGTCCGCGATCGCCGACTTCGTCGCCTCTCCGGCCCAGCGCGAGGCCAGGACGAGGATGTACCGCACGCTTCCTCCCGAGGACCTGGACGAGATCTTCTCGCGCGTCGATACGCTCCAGCCCCTCTCGCTCGAGCGCCGCAGGGGCGGCGCGTACGAGGCGACGCTCAGATCCGCCGATTTGCTCGGCATCGCGTGGGGCGTCGAGGCGCCGCGCGCAGGGCTGCCGCTCGTGATCGACGAGTTCATCGTCGCGCAGCCCGCGAAGGCGCACGCCTACGCGCTGGGGCATCTCGGCTTCATGCGGGATTGCGCGTCCGTCGGCTACGGCATCGCGCGCAAGTTGCGCTCCTCGTTCAGGGACGGCTCGGGCGAGGAGGACGCGAAAGCCTACGAGAGGCGCGCTGAGCGCATCGAGGGCTTCCTCAAGCCTCACGCGTAGCAGGCTCCCGCTCTCCCGCTGCGCGAAGGGCATCTCGGCCGTCTCCGAGCGCGCAGCCCCCCATCGCAACTTTTATATAACGACCCTAGCCATTCCGAGGAGCACGATGGCGGACATCAACAGGGATCTCGACAGGTACTTGCGCAAGCGTGGCGATAGCACGGGGCCGTCCGGCCCGTCGTGGATGGAGAAGACGTTCTCGTCCGCCGAGTCCAAGGAGAAGGAGCAGCTCGGCCCCAAGGAGAAGCGCAAGCTCGCGACCATGGAGCGCAAGATCAGGAAGGGCGAGGAGGAGATCGAGGCGCTCCACGACATCGAGGACGACCTCGAGGAGCGGCAGGAGGAGCGCGTGAGCTTCTACCAGCAGATCCTGCGCTTCTTCGGCCGCAGCAAGGAGCCGCGGAAGGTGGACGACGACATGGAGATGCCCGCGCACGCGCAGGAGGCGCCCGACCCGTCGGTGCAGGAGGATTTCCGCACCGTCACCGCGATCTCGATGCGCTGGATGGACCGCCTGCCGACCCGCATCAAGGACGAGTTCAAGGAGTCCGACGACTACCTCGAGTTCACGAAGGTGCTCGAGCGG
>JAJPEB010000119.1 GCA_023252315.1 Candidatus Woesearchaeota archaeon
GCTCGGGGGCAAGCGGCTGCGGGCGCCGAAGATGTAGGCGCGCCCCGGAGGGTCGGGAACGCAGGCGCTCGCCGTCGATCCTCCTCTTGCGCTCGTGCGCGGCCTCCCAAAGCTTTTTTAACTTCCCAGTGACTCCGGAACGCATGATCGTCCTCGTCGCTGGCGGCACCGGCTTCCTCGGCGGCGAGGTCGTGCGCGAGCTGCGCGCGCAGGGCCACAGGGCCGTCGTCTACCACCGAGGCATGCGCTCGGTGCCCACGCGCGCGCACGCGATCGTGAACTGCGTCGGCATCATCAAGGAGGACACGGAGACGTTCAAGGAGGCGCACGTCGACATCACGCGTTTCCTGCTGGGCCTGGGCCGCAAGCTCAAGGTCAAGCAGTTCGTGCAGGTGTCCGCGCTCGGCGTCGAGCGCGCGAGCACGCCGTACCAGCGCACGAAGCGCCATGCGGAGGAGCTCGTCATGCGCTCGGGGCTGCCGTACGCGATCGTGCGCCCGTCGATGATGTTCGGCAGGGGCGACCGCAGCATCAACGCGTTCCGCAAGATCCTGCGCACGGGGTTCTTCCCGCTGCTCTCGGACGCGAAGGTCCAGCCAGTGAGCGTGAGGACTGTCGCGTCGCTCGTCGTCGCGTGCGCGCAGCGCCGCGTGCGCGATCGTGTCGTCGAGGTCGCGGGTCCCGAGGTCTTCACGTACGAGACGCTCGCGCAGCGCCTGCACCCGGGCGCGATCACGTTCAGGATGCCGGCGCCGCTCACGGGCGTCGTGACGTCGCTCGGCGCGGTCACGAGGAGCATGCCGACGAGGGACATGCTCACGATGCTGCGCCAGGACGCGACGACGCGCGACCGCACGGTCGAGCGGCTCGGGATAGCGAATCCGGCGCTGGCCTGAGATGTTCAGGAGACCTTTCTCGCGACGCCCGCTCCCGCGTCCACTTCCACGAGATCCCCGTCCTCGAACGCCTCCGTCGCGTTCCTCGTGCCGACGATGCACGGGATCTTGAGCTCGCGCGCGGTGATCGCCGCGTGGCAGATGAGGCCGCCCGTGTTCGTGACGATCGCGCCCGCCTTGCGCATCGCCTCGATGAGGTCGGGGCTCGTCGCCTGCGAGACGAGGACGTCGCCTTCCTGCATCTTCCCCATCTCCCCGGGCACGTGGATGATGCGCACGCGCCCGCGCGCGGTCCCCTTGTAGGCGCACTGCCCGCGCACCTCGCCGCCCGCGGCCGCTCCCGCCGCAGCGATGCGCAGGCTCGCGAGGATCCCTCTCGCGGCATCGCCTGAGCGCAGCGCGCAGCCGCGCGGCCCGACCACGATGCACGAGAACTCCCTGCGCGCGCGAAGCTCGTCGACACCGGGGCCCTTCCCGAGGATGAACCCCCCAAGCTCCCACGGGAGCAGGAACGCGATCGTGCGCCAGTCTGGCTCTCCCTTGCGCGCCGCGAGCTCGCGCAGGAGCGGCTCATGGCACCAGCACCCGTGGTACTCGACGTCCTTGCGCCATCCCTTCTGCCAGAGCACTCCCTGGGCGAGATCGACGAGCGCGCGGGCCCGCCCGCTCGCGCCGATGCGGGAGAGGAGCGCGTCCTGCGCGCGCTTCGTCTCCTCCATCCCCGCGTCAGGATCGGCGTCCGGGTCCGTGCGCTCGAGCTCCTCGCGCAGCTGCGCGATGCCGCTCGCGGGGCCGAGGTACATGTACTCGAGCCAGCAGTACTTCTCGTGCAGCTCCTGCAGCTTCTCGGGCGTCGCGCCCCCGCTCCGCTTCAGCAGGCGCAGCTCGCGCAGCTTCTCCTGCCTCGCGCTGCGCCTGCCCGTGACCTGCGTGAGCAGCGACCAGCGCGCGTCGAAGCCCTCGCCCCCTATCTCCGCGCGCAGCTCGCCACGGATCATGTCAGAGAGATGGTTGCGCCCGTCGAGGATGACGCCGTTGAGGAGCACGCCGAGCGTGCGTACCTTGTGCTGGAGGAGCAGGACTTTCTCCGCCTCCTCGCAGAGCCGCGCATCGGAGAGGCCTGGGAGATCCATGCGCCTGAGCCGCTCGCCCTGCCCGAAGTACCCTGACGCGACGGCCTCGAACTCGGCGTAGCGCAGCCGCCGCCATGCGTCGTCGTGGATGAGCCTGCGCGCGGTGTGCTGCGCCGCCTCCTCGAATTCGGCCGGCACGAAGAGCATCTCGTTCACGATGCGCGAATCCGATGCGCTCTCCATCGTGCCCACGTAGTGCTTGACGAACGACCCGCCGCCAAGCTTCGGGTAGTCGTGCACGAACCCGACGCTGCTGTAGCCCACGAGCAGCCATGGCGCGTTGTAGAGCCGCTCGACGACCTCGAACTCGGGGCCGGTCTTCTGTCCCTGCGCCGCGGCGGTGCCCTTGCCGAGCGTCGTGATCGGCCGGCTCTGCAGAATCGTGAACGCGCCGCCCGCGAACGCCCACTCGACGTCGACCGGGAAGCCGTAGTGGCGCTCGATGCGCACGACAAGCCGAGCCAGCTCCGCGATGCGATCGTCGGGAAGCTTCTGCCGCTCCCCCGCGACGCCGCGCCACTCGCTCCCGCCGCCTTGCGCCCTGAACAGGCCGCGCTCCTGCGCGCCCACATGCTTCTCGACGACGAGGAGGTCGGCCTTGCCGATGACGTAGCTGTCGGGGGTGACCTGGCCCGACACGACGGACTCGCCGAGCCCGAGCGCCGCCTCGATGATGATGCGCTGCGCGTCTTCCGTCACGGGATGCACGGAGAACGCGACGCCCGCGACCTCGCTCTCGACCATGCGCTGCACGACGACCGCGACGCCGATGCGCTCGCCGCGCGCCCCGGGCCCGATGCGGTACGCGATCGCGCGGGGCGAGAAGAGCGACGCCCAGCACTGCCGCACGCGGTCGGCGAGCCCGTCGCGCGTCGTGTTGAGGTACGTCTCGAGCTGCCCTGCCCATGCGGCGTGCGCGCCGTCCTCCGCGGTCGCGCTCGAGCGCACCGCGACGAACCTCGCGCCGAGCGCGTCGAACGCTCGCAGGATCTCCTCTCGCATGTCGCGCGGCAGCTCGTGCCCCATGATCGCAGCGACGATGCGCCCGGACACTCGCTCGACGGAGCGCGGGTCGCGCGGGTCCGCCGCGCCAAGCTCGGCGTCGATCTCGTCCGCGATGCCCGCGTGCGCGAGGAAGCGCTCGAACGCGCCGACGAGCACGACGAACCCGTCGGGGACGGGGATCCCCGCGCGCACGAGCTCGCCCAGCGACGCGCCCTTGCCGCCCGCGATCGCCGTGTCGTGCCTGCCGAGCTGCGCGATGGGCCTCGTGATCACGGTGCGATTCTCAGGGCTCGCCTTATAGATTTAGCGGCGCAACATATTTCTACCCGATTTCCTTCCCTATCCTATGCGGGTGCTCTGCGTGTGCGTCGAGGGGAAGAACAGGAGCCGCAGGCTCGCGCAGTTCCTCCACGCGAGAGGGCACGAGACGGATTTCGCGGGGGTGGGCGCTCTCTCGCTCAACCGCGTCACGCAGCAGCGCGTGGAGTGGGCGGATGCGGTGGTCGCGCTCACGCCGGGGATCCGCGACGCGCTCGCGAGCTCGCTCGACATCTCGGGCAAGAGGGTCATCGCGCTCGACGTGCGGTCCCCCGACGGAGACGTCGGGGGGCAGATGGAGGCGCACCTGCCGCTGTGAGCGGTGCGCAATTATTTAAAGTCCCGTGCGCATGCCTCTGCCATGGCCACGAGGATCCTTAGGAGCCTCGGCGCGCTCGTCGCGGGGTTCGCCACCGTCTTCGCTCTCTCGGTGCTCACGGACGTGCTCCTCGAGCGTCTCCGCGTCTTCCCGCCCCAGGACGCGGGGGCGCCGCTCGCCGCATGGAT
>JAJPEB010000120.1 GCA_023252315.1 Candidatus Woesearchaeota archaeon
ACGAGCCGCTCCTCATGCGAGCGGCGCTCGACGCGTGCGCGATCGCGGGAGTGCCCTACGTCGCAGGCGACGCGCGCTCCGAGCGCGCGCTGCGCATCGCCGCGAATCCTTCCAGCGGGTTCGCCCCGAGGCCTTCTCCTGCTCCCGCAGGCAATCCCTACTGATCCCTGGCGTCCCTAGAACCCGCCGAGCGTCGTCTGCTTGCTGCCCTTGAGCAGGTCGTCGAAGCTCGTGCCGTAGAAGCCGAGCACCGCGTCCGCGATGGGACGCAGCTGCTTCTCGATGTAGTGCTCGTAGTCGATGGGCGGCGACGATTTCCCCTCGCGTAGCTCCACCGGGTAGGGGCCCTCGGTCGTCATCACGTACTCGATGATGTTCGAGCCGAGCGCGATGCCGCGCTCCTCCAGCATGCGCGCCGCCTTCACGTGCGGGGGCGTCGTCTTCGTGTACTCCTCGAGGTCCTTGCGCACCGCCTTCTGGTACACGACCTGCTCGTCGAGCCTGCCCGCGCGCAGGTCGCGCACGACGTCCTTGATGAACTGCTCGGGGTTCTCCTTCGCGAACACCATGCGCAAGAGCCGGTCCTGGAACCCCTTCGCGAGCTCCGTCCAGTCGCGGCGCACGATCTCGAGCCCCGTCGCGACGAGCTCCTCCTTCCCGTCGACGAGCACGATGCCCGCATAGCGCTTCTTCGCGCCCTGCTCGCTCCCGCGCACCTTGGGCATGATGAAGCGCACGAAGACCTTGTCCATCTGCAGCTCCATGTGGCTCTCGCACCCGTACTGCTGCCTGATGTGCTCCGCGTAGAACGCGTTGATCGCGCGCGCGATCTCCTCGCCCATGCGCTGCGCCTGCTCGAGGCTCTCCATGCCCGAGTTGATGAAGATCGAGTCCGTGTCGCCGTAGATGACCTCGTGCCCCATCTCCTCGATGCGCGTGATCGCGAGCTTGATGAACTGCCTGCCGAACGACGTGATCGCGTTGCCCATCTCGAGGGAGAAGAAGCGGCACGCTGGGTTCGCGAGCACGCCGAAGAGGCTGTTCATGAGGATCTTGATCGCGAACGACGTGCGCTTGTCCTTCTTGCGCTTCGCCTCGTCGCGCTCGGCCCAGAGCCGCTCGAGCAGCCGCGGCAGGATGCCCTGCTCGGCGCTGAACCTCGCGCCGTTGGGCGCCTCGATCGCCTTCCCCTCGCCGAGCTTCCCCTGCTCGTACGCGAGCGGGTCGATGTTGAACGTGCGCATGAGGCTCGGGTACAGCGACTTGAAGTCGCACACGACGATGTAGTCGTAGATGCCCGGCTTGCTCGCGAGCACGTAGCCGCCGCTGATGCTCTCGTCCTTCTCCGCGTACTGCGAGCTCGGCGCCACATAGCCGAGCGCGCGCAGCTCGCGCAGGTAGAGCGAGTCGAAGCTCGCGACGCTGCCGCGCACGCGCTCGAGGCTCATGCCGGTGAGCAGCGAGCGGCTCATCGTGATGCCTATCGCGTTCGTCTTCTCGATGATGTCGAGCACGAGCTGCGCGTCCTTGAGGTTGTAGTCGACGAACCGCTGCGTGTCGTCGCGGTACGCGTCCTCGATCTGCTTGCCCTTGTCCGTCTCGCCGATGAGCTTGTCCTGCCCGAGCAGCTCGCGCGCGGCCGTCGCGAGCTTGTAGTTGTCGAGCGCGATGAAGTTCATCTTGAGCAGCGCGATCCCGTCGAGCACCTGGCGCCCGGGGACCTCCGCTGTGCTGTCCTTGAAGAACGAGGACTCGATGCGCAGCTGGCACTCCCAGTCGCGGCGCGCGAAGCGGAACGGGACCCCATGCTCCGTGCACTTGCGGCGCAGGAACGCGAGGTCGAAGTCGATGGCGTTCCAGCCCGTGATGATGTCCGGGTCGAGCCCGACCACCGCCTGCATGAAATGCGCGAGCATCGACTTCTCGTCGGGGAAATTGATCGCGTGGCGCAACTCCCCCTTCTTCCTCACGATGAGCACCTCGTCCTTCTCGCAGCCCTTGCCGCGGCACGAGAGGCTGATCGAGTAGAGCCTCCTGCCGTCCATGCTCGTCTCGATGTCGAAGCTGAGCGTGCGCAGCTGCGGGTACCAGTCGCCCGCCGGCGAGAGCGCGGGCTCGCGGTAGACGCGATCGACGAACGCGTCCTTCTCGAACGCTCCCTCGATGTCGACCACGCGCTTGATGCCGTGGTCGATGAGGAAGCGCTGCGTGAAGCGGATGTCCGCCTCGAGGCACGCGATCTTGTGCTCCTCGAAGAGCTTGCGCAGCGGCGGCACGTCCTTGGGCGTCGTGACCACGATCCTCGCCGCGCTCTCGCCGCGCATCGTCCTCCACTCGACGTCCTCGATCGCGAACTTCGCCTGCGAGCTGAGCGCCCGCGCCTTCGCCGCGTCCTCCTTCCTGATCGCGAAGTACGGGACGAACCTGCTGATCGTGCAGAACGACTCGCCGTTCTCGAGCCTCCCGAAGAGGTAGACGCGCGTGGCGTCGGCCTCGATGCGGTACGTCTCATCGACGATGAAGCCCTTCATGCACGAAGCGAGGCCTTTGAATTATATAAATCAATCCCGCCCGTGGGGAGTGGCCGGGCACTGGACCTCCGCGCGCAGCCCTCTTGAACCCGCGCGCCCGCGAGAGGACGATGCCCCTGCTCCAGACCGTCGCCCACGAACGCCCGCGCGAGCGGCTCGTCGCGCACGGGGCCGCAGCGCTCGCCGACTGCGAGCTGCTCGCGATCCTGCTCGGCACGGGCTCGCGCGGCGAGAGCGCGACCGGGCTCGGCGCGCGCCTCGCGCAGGCGTACGGCATCCGCGGCCTCTCGCGCTGCGACCCGCGCGAGCTGCGCAAGGTGCCGGGCATCGGCACCGCGAAGGCGTGCCAGGTCGTGGCCGCGTTCGAGCTCGCGCGACGCGCGGCGAGGGAGCGCGTGCCCGCGCGCATCCGCAGCGCGAAGGACGCGATCCGCTACTGCGCGCCGCTGCTCGCGCACCTCGAGCAGGAGCACTTCCTCGTGCTCTCCCTCGACGCGAAGCGCGGCGTGCGCGGCCACGACCTCATCACGCGCGGGCTCGCCGACAGCGCGAGCGTGCACCCGCGCGAGGTGTTCCGCGCCGCGATCCGCAGCAACGCGAGCGCGATCATCGTCGCGCACAACCATCCCTCGGGGGACCCGACGCCGAGCGCGGAGGATCGCGAGACGACGCGCGCGCTCGCGCAGGCGGGCGACGTGCTCGGCATCCCGCTGCTCGACCACCTCGTGATCGCGGCGCACGGCTGCGCGAGCGCGAAGTGAGCTTTCCCACTCCACGCTTGCTTCCGATGCGGAGCGCCCTTGCGGTTAACCGAGGCGGCGCAAGGAAACACTAGAATGTCTGCGAGCTACTTCTCCTTCATGCGCCGCAGCGACTCCACGCCGTCCTGCGTGATCGAGACCGTGTACGACTCCCTTCCGTTGAGGGGATGGCGCTCGACCGTGCGCACCTTCACCTGCCCCAGCGCCTCGAGCAGCTCGCAGTTCGCCTTCACCGTGCGGTAGCCCGTGCTCAGCTTGCGCTCGAGCTCAGCGTACGTCGCCTCGCCGTCGCGCACCCGGAGCAGCAGCTTGCGCAGGATCTCGTACGACGAGCGTTTCGCCATGCGGCAATATCGCCGGGAGGCGTAGATATTGCTGACTCACGATGTTGCAGCATGCGTCATCGTCGGGAGGAGCGCCTCGCGCAACCCATATAAGGGCGCCCGGCGCCCCGCGAAGATGGGCTACGCGAAAGGGCAGTACCCGCAAGGCGAGCGGTTCGCGGGA
>JAJPEB010000121.1 GCA_023252315.1 Candidatus Woesearchaeota archaeon
CAAGGATGATGTCGCACCTGGAATCGGTGACCATCATCGACGACAAGCGCTCGCATTGGGTGGCGAAGGCGCCCAAGGTCGCCGGCGGAAAGGTGGAGTGGGACGCGGAGATCACCTACGACGATTTCCGCAAGGTCGACCTGCGCGTCGGCACGATCGTGCGCGCCGAGCGCTTCCCCGAGGCGAAGAAGCCCGCGTACAGGCTCGAGATCGACCTCGGCGCCGAGATCGGGATCAAGCGATCGAGCGCGCAGGTGACCGCGTACCACGGGCCCGAAGAGCTCGTCGGCAGGCAGGTGCTCTGCGTCGTGAACCTCCCCGAGAAGCGCATCGGCCCGTTCCTCTCGCAGGTGCTCACGACCGGCGTCGATGGCGACAAGGGCGTCGTGCTCCTCATGCCCGAGATCCGGGTCGAGAACGGGATGCGGCTCTACTGAGCCCTCGCCCTCAGATCGACGCCAGCACGTCCTTCGCGTGCCCCGCGGGGTTCACGTCCTTGAACACGCGCTCGATCCTGCCGTCCCTGCCGATGATGAACGTCGTGCGCAGGATGCCGACGTACTCCTTGCCGTACATCGTCTTGCGCCCGATCACGCCGTAGCGCATGCACACGTCGCCCGTGTGGTCGGAGAGCAGCGTCACCGTGAGGCCGCACTTGCTCGCGAAGTCCCTGTGGCTCTGCGCGCTGTCGCGGCTCACGCCGAGCACGGCCGCGCCCTTGCGCTCGAACTGCTCGCGCAGCGCGCTGAACTCGTGCGCCTCGAGCGTGCAGCCAGGCGTGTCGTCCTTCGGGTAGAAGTAGAGCGCGACCTTCTTGCCGCGCAGGTCCTCGAGGCGCACGAGCTTCCCCTGCGCGTCGCCGAGCAGGAAGGAGGGCGCGGTCTCGCCCGCCTGCGGCATCCTCGCCGAGAGAGCGGGGGCCGGGGCCTTCGCGGGCATCTTCGAGGCGGGGATCCTGGGCACGGAGCGGGCGGGCCTCTTGCCGACGGGCGCCTTCGTCGCCTTCTTCGCGGCAGCGCGCACCGCTCGCACGGTCTTCTTCGCGACGACCTTCGCCTTCGCCGTAGCGGTGCGCGTCGCGCTCCTCGCTCTCGCCGCCACGCGCTTCACGGTGCCCTTCGCCTTCGGTCTGCTCGCCATCCTTCCACCTCCCTTCATGGATGCGCGAAGGCGAGGGGGCTTTTAACGGTTGCTATGGATGCCACAGTCCGCAGCTGCGTAAAATGCGCAGAGAAGGATGGAGAAGAGAAACAGGAATCGCGCCTACCCGAAGCTCTTGCCGCACCCGCAGCCGCGCTTCGCGTTGGGGTTGTCGATCTTGAAGCCCGAGCCCATGAGGCTCTCGACGTAGTCGATGCTCGCGCCCCTCATCGACTCGAAGCTGTCCTTGTCGATGAGCACGGTGAGGCCGAAGAACGAGAGCACGGTGTCGTCCTCGCGCTCCTTCGTGTCGAAGTCCATGTCGTACGAGAACCCCGCGCAGCCGCCCGGGATGACCGCGATGCGCAGCGGCCAGTTCTCGATCGCGAGGCGCTCCTTCTCCTCGTCCGTGGCCTCCCCTCCCTGCTCGCGCTTGTCCGCCACGGCCTTGCGCAGCGACGCGAGCTCCTGCGAGCGCAGCTCCTTGACCTTGCGCGCCGCGCGCTCGGTGACCTCGATCGTCTCGATGCGCTTGTTGATCGCGACGTTGACGTCCGCGACCATGCGCGCGATCTCCGCGTCGTCCATGCCGTGCAGCTTCGCGCCGCCCTCGATCGTGTCGAACGCGTTCGCGGCGCAGCCGACGCAGTGCAGCCCGTAGCCCATGAGGACCGCCGCCGCCTTCGGGAACGCGGCGATGACCTCGCTCACGAGCATGTCGCCCTCTACTTTGAACGTGCCGTCCTCCTGGAGGAATTCGGACATCGGGTCGTGCTGCTCGGCGTGCTCATGGGTCTGCGACATGCGTCGAGGGGAGCGGAGGGGGCTTTTAAGGCTGTCGTCAGGGCATGTCCTGCGCTTGCGTGTCGCTCTCTCGGGAAATGCGGATCCCTCGTGCGCAAACTTTTTTAAACGCCTAGGGCCCGCATCCCGGCATGGCGCACGACGGGACGCGGGAGAGCTGGGAGCGGCATCCGCGCAAGGGAATCCTGCCCACGACTGAAGAGCCCGCGCAGCCTTCTCCTCCCCTCGCTCCTCCCCCTGGCCCCGAGCCCTCCGCGGCGATGCCCAAGGCATCCGAGATCGTGGCCCCGCCCGCGACGCCGCAGGAGGTCCCGCCGATCGCGCCAGAGGAGGTGCGCTCATCTCCTCCCGCGCCCGCGGCCACCCCTCCTCCGGCGCCAGCGCAGCGCATCGTCTTCGACACGTACACGGGCACGATCGTGCGCATGGAGACGCACCACTCGGGCCTGTGGGAGTTCGACTTCGCGCTCGACAAGCCCATGCGCTTCGTCGCGGGGCAGTACGTCTCCGTGTTCCTCCCCGGCATGAAGCCCGCCCCGTTCTCGATCGCGAGCTCGCCCGTCGAGAGGGAGCGCATCGTG
Source organism: Candidatus Woesearchaeota archaeon (assembly GCA_023252315.1). Classification (GTDB taxonomy): domain Archaea; phylum Nanobdellota; class Nanobdellia; order Woesearchaeales; family UBA525; genus UBA525. Next base: position 2,526 of record JAJPEB010000121.1, read on the forward strand.
CTCGGCATCGAGGTCGTGGGCGCCGTGACGGGCGCGCTCTCGCGCATGCAGCCGGGGGACAAGGTCACGCTCAAGGGCCCGTTCGGGCGCTTCGTGATCGGCGACGACGAGCGCAAGGTATGCTTCCTCGCGGGAGGCATCGGCATCACGCCGTTCATGAGCATGCTGCGCTGGGTGCGCGACACGAACCCCGACAAGCGCGCAGTCCTCTTCTACAGCTGCAGGCGCGAGGACGGGTTCATGTGGCGCGAGGAGATCGCGCGCATGCACGAGACGCACCCCAGCATCAAGGCGGTCCTCACGCTCACGGGCGACGCGCCCGCGGACTGGCGGGGCCAGCAGGGAAGGATCTGCGAGGCGATGATCCGCGAGGAGCTGCCGGACTTCAAGGACTACGTCTTCTTCACGTGCGGCCCGCCCGCGCTCATCGACGCCATGTTCGCGCTGCTCGCGAGCATGGGCGTGCCCGCGCAGCAGCTCAGGCGCGAGGCGTGGCACTGACCGATTCGCAGATCGTCGGTTCTGACTGCTCGGTCGCATGTCCCAGAGAAGTACAGGAGCGTTCGGAGAGGGACGTGAGGCACGCTCGCTTGCGGCGCCTCTACGAGAGCGCCAGGGCTAGGAATGGCCATGAGAGGCGTTGAGCCGCAAGAAGAGTAAGAAAGAGAGGATAGTCCGTCGATCCTGTTCAGAATCGCCTCGGCGGCCTGGGGTTCGCGTCGCGCTCCGCCTGGAAGCACGATGCGCACAGCACGCCGCGCGGGTTGTCCGGGTTCGGCTTGAACGGCACCTGGCATGCGTTTCCGCACTTCGTGCACGTCGCGTCGAACATCTGCTTGGGGCCCATAGGGGGCCTCGAACCGAAGTCCCTGCGCGGGCCGCCACTGCCCGAGCCGCCTCTCCTCTCGCCGCCACCGAACCTACTTCCTCCTCCTGCTCCTCCTCTGTTACCGAATTCTCCCACTTTCGTTTCCTCCTATGGTCCTGATCACGCAGATGCGGTCCCGGCCATCTGCGTCCTGAGGATTGGTATGCCTATATAAATCCGATGGACCGGGAGTCCTGTGGACGGGGCTCAGAACCGGTACGCGCAGCTGTGGCAGAAGCGCGCGTGGGCCACGTTCGTCGCCCTGCACTGCGGGCATTGCTTGTGCGCCGCCTGGTAGGGGTAGCTCTGGTGCGTATGCCCCGTCGGGCGCGTGTGCCCGTGCGTCGCGTAGGGGCTCTGCCCCTGGAACTGGTTGCCTGCGGGATGGAGCTGG
>JAJPEB010000019.1 GCA_023252315.1 Candidatus Woesearchaeota archaeon
CCAGGAACCTCGCGTCCGATCCCGTGAACTCATATCTGCGCAGCACGGTAGTGGTGGAACCGAGCTCTGCGGGACTGAACTTGAGGAGCTTCGATTCCTTTGAGAGGTACTGGCGATCCTTACCGTCGAACGCCGCATAGAGTTCTTGTTCGAGAGTGTTGAATACGTCTCCTTTCGGGGCGCGTTCTGTGGGAGAGACATATTGAGCGAGCTCAGGCTGGATGTCGGCGACCGAGTACGTTTTTATGAGCCGCAGCGCAGAGATGGTGACGACTTTTCCATCGACGACTCTCGCGGTCCGAACACCTATCTGAAGTGACACGACTCCGGAGTGACGTACTTATTCATAAGCTTTCCCATCGAGCTATTTCTTCGCCGCGATCTCCACTATATCCCCCGCGTCAAGCACGTGGTCCTTGCCCACGGGCAGCTTCGTCTTGACGTTGATCGCCTTGATGAAGTTCTTGCCGAAGTCGGTGTGGAGCTTGAACGCGAAGTCGAGCGCGGTCGCGTCGGGCGGCATGAGGAAGCAGTCGGGGAGCGTGCGGCCCTCTGAGTCCTCGAGCTTGCCGACGCCACCGGGATAGATCGGCTTGTAGCGCAGCACGTCGAGCACGGCGGCGTTGAGCACGTCCTGCACGCCCGTGCCGCCGAACGGGACGAGCACGTGCGCGCGCACGAACTCGAGCGCTCCCCTCTGGCGCGCGGAGAGCGCGTCGTCCTTCGCGATCGCGAAGTCGTTGCCTCCGGGGATATACTCGATGAGCCCGTGCTTGCCCGCCTCGCGCAAGGCGAGCTCCGCCTCCGCGCTGCAGGGCACGACGCGGTAGTGCGGGAACGCCGTCTTGAGGCGCTCGAAGTTCGCGGACGCGCCCGGCACGTCGACCTTGTTCGCGGCGATGAGCATCGGCTTCGTCGCGAGGCGCAAGGCGCGCGCAAGCGCGAGGAGATCGTCCTGGTCCCACGACGTGACCTGCTTCTCGTGCAGGCGCAGCCGCTCGATCGCGGAGCGCGCGAGCTCCTCGCCGACGCCCACGCCCGAGAGCTGCTTGCTGATCGCCTTGTGCGCCTCGAGCTTCTCCTGCATCGCCTGGCGCGCGAAGCGCTCCCAGCCCTTCGCGAGGATCGCCTCGTACCAGTGGTCGAGCTCGTCCTCGAGGAACGCGACGTCCTTGAGCGGGTCGTAGCTGAGCGGCGCGACAGGCTCGCCGCGCTCGTTCACGCTGCCCGAGATGTCGATGACGTGGATGAGCACGTCCGCCTGGTTGAGGTCGGAGAGGAACTGCGCGCCCATGCCCTCGCCGCGGTGCGCGCCCGGCACGAGGCCCGCGACGTCGATGAGGTCGATCGGGACGAAGCGCCACTGGCCCGTCACGAAGCCCATGCGCGGGTGGCTCGCCTTGCCGAAGTGGCGCGCGGGGTCCTCGACCTTGACGAAGCCGATCGCGTGGTTGGGCTTGATGGTCGTGAACGGGTAGTTCGCGATCTCGGCCTCCGCGAGCGTGGACGCCTTGAAGAACGTGGATTTGCCGCAGCTGGGCTTGCCTACGATGCCGACGAGCATGCGGGGCGGGACACGGGAGGGGATTTAAATATGACGCTCCGGGGCGGCACGAAGCGTCGAGATCGCGTCGTAGACCCTCCGCTTGACCTCGCGCACGTACTCGAGCTTCCCCCCTGCAGGATGCGAGTCGTACTCCTCGCGCGTGAGCCCCATCTCCTGGAGGCGCGAGACGGCACTGCTGAATTCCCCTCTCTTCTCTCCGGCCACGTACCTGATGAGCTGGCCCAGCACGTTCATCTCCGTATCCGCAGCGACGAGATAGCATAGCCTGTTGAACTTGAGCGCGTTGCTCGCCATGTATTCGTACAGCGCGCCCCGGGGAAGCTCGGGATGCGCGGCGATGATCTCCGCCTTCCATCTCCTTCGCTCGGCATGGCCGCCGTTGCTATCGAAATCGTCGACGATGTACGGTGCCCTGAGGACGCCGTAGATGAGCGGGAGCGTCTCCTCGATCTCCCGCCTGCCTCTCGGGGTGAGGCGCGTGGAGTCGATAGGGATTTCCTCCCATTCCTCCGCGGGGATGATGCGGGTCACATGTGGGTCTGCGGCGAGGATGCGCTCTATGGACTCTTTATGCTTCAGCATCATTTGGGCCCTCCAGGGAAATCCCTGGGATGGTATATCCCCTTCTTCTCGAATTCCTCTAGTTGGTCCTTAGAGAATCTCGCGAAGTATTCTTCCCTGAAGAGCCTTTGCCTGTCCAGCTCATGCGTCGTCTCGCTGTATGCCAGGTACCGCGGATTCTCGGCGAAGCGTTGCCCGCATCTCGACATCTTCTTGAGGTTGGCTCTCGCATATCCAATCACCCGCGATGCTCTTGGCGATGAGACCTGTCCGGCTGCGAGGGTCTGCTCAAGCGCGTTGTAGTTGCGCCCGAGCGCAGGGAGCACTTCGTCCCGGATGCCACGCAGCAGGCTCCCGGAGAAGCGATCGCCGAGCGTGTCGAGATCCATCCTCTGGTAGTGCATCATGTACTCATCGAGGATTTTTCTGCATCCCTGAAGCGCCGCGTGGGCGCAGCGCCCGTCTCCCGAGCGCACCGCTGCCTCGAAGCCCTCCGAGGTCTATGGAGTGCCATCGCTCACGCTCGTCCATAGAGTTGCGCTCCACAGTCTTCGCCTACGCTCATCCGCGCGCCCTTGGCACGAGATTCACTTTGAGCCCGAGCTCCGCCATGATCCTCTCGGGATGTGCGGGAGTCTTGCAGTAGGAGGCGTACACCAAGCCTTCCCCCTGCTCCCTCATCGAGTACGGCGCGAGAGAGATGCTGCTCGTCACCCGCTCGCCTGCAGGCTTCCCATGGCATCCTGCCCACGGCCAATCCCCGTAGCCGAGCGCTTCCGCGAGGTCGTGCGCGAGCGGGCTGTCGCGCGCGCTGAAGAGGTACGATTTCCTCAATGCCCGCTGCGGTGGCGTGTACGTGGCGGCAAGCTCGATGGTGGAATATTCTTCCGGCGACGCTCCCCAATCCGTGAAGCGGCCGGTCTCATGAGCTGGCGCGATGGCGTTGAGACGCAGTCCTGTCAGGCCGGGAACACCCCGTAGGTGCCGCACGACCGCTCTCTGGTCCTCGGTGAGCTTCACGTCCAGCGAATCGTTCCGTTCCTCCGACGAGGCCATGTAGCGCGAATGCTTATCCTGATTTCTAAGCCACGTAAGTGGGTTCCTCATATCGTTCACCTCTCATGTTGTTGCTATGCAGCGGTGCTGAAAGAGCGCTCACCTAGGGAAAACGGGCGCAATCTGCATGTAAGGCATCTTTGTCGCGATGAGATCGCCCGGATCGAAGGCTGCCCCCTCGAATTGCTCCTTGCGAAGATACTTGCCCGTGATTAAAGCTCCTTCAATATAGGCTCTCCTGAATGACGTTCCATAGAGGGCAGGGATACAGTCGGTGCGGAGGCCTCTCTGCGGTGTCTCACTGAAAAGCGCATACGCGCGAGGCCCTATCGCGAGACAGGGAGCGTACGCATCATCAAAGCAGGCATACGAAAGGTCGCAGGGCCGGCATATGCTTCCACCCACGCCATCTGGCAAGTCGATATCGAGGAACTTTGCTGCAGTCGCCTCAGCATGGCGCGCGTCAATCCCTCGAAGGTCACAGCCAGCAAATTCGGCGCCTCTCGCACGCATGTACCTCAGGTCCAGCCCGCTCGCCTCTACGGACTCCCATAGGACTCCATCCAGCATGAGGCCGTGCCCTTCGGCATTGCACAGGTTCAGGCGCTCCTGCGCTGCGGTGAAGAGAGCGTGAGTCTGTCGCGATTCGGGAAGGACCCCCAGTTCGCTCTCTTCTTGGGAAGGCCTGACCGCGAGAATCGCATCGTGCAAGTATGTATTGCGGAAGTCCGTCCTGCCATCTATGATGTCACCGAGGAATGTCGTCCCGTCGATCTGTGTCTTCCGTGATAGAGCGCGCATAGGAGCTACCTCAAAATTTGTAACTATCAAATAGAAGTAAAAAAATATAATATTTACCCCCTCCTAAGGTAGTGGTAGAAAAGCACATAAAGGAGAATATCCGTCGATCGCCCCATGGACGCTTCCCTCTTCCGCGACCTGGGCCTCAACGACTCGGAGACCAGGACGTACTTCGCGCTGCTCGAATTCGACGAGACCACCGTCGGGCCGCTCGTCGAGAGAGCCAAGGTCCCCGACTCGAAGATCTACGCGATCCTCGAGAAGCTGAAGGAGAAGGGCCTCGCCTCCTACGTGATCAAGAACAACGTGAAGCATTTCCAGGCGTCGGATCCCAAGAACCTCCTGCGGATCCTAAGGGAGAAGGAAGAGGAGATCGCCCGGCAGAAGAGAGAGATCGAGGAGAGCGTCATCCCGCAGATCGCGCAGCGCAAGAGCATGCGCCGCGACGCGCAGGAGGCGACGGTGTACGAGTCGTACGAGGGGCTCAAGGCGGCGTTCAATCTTATCCTCGAAGGGCTGGACAAAGGCGAGGAATACCAGGTCTTCATGCTCGGCGACGCGCTCGGCGAGAAGGCGGTGATCCGCTTCTTCGAGAACTACCACGCGAAGCGCATCGCGAAAGGCATCACCGCGCGTCTCGTCTGCAATGAGAGGTTCAGGAGCGTCGTGCTCGCGCAGCACAAGCGCAAGGGGATGCGCATCAGGTTCACCGGGCAGGACGTGCCCGTAGGGACGTTCATCTTCAAGGGAAAGGTGATGACGGTCCTGTGGGAAGCGGAGCCCGCCGCGTTCGTCATCTCGTCGCGCCAGAACCATGAGCACTACAAGAAGTTCTTCGAGGATGTGTGGAAGAGCGCGACCGCCTGAGCGCTGTCCCTATCCTGTCCCGCAGCCCTGATGCGAATACTGACATAGTAAGTAAAAGTACTCACATAGTAGGTAAAAAGGCGAAACAGCGAACAGAAAAGCGATCCCGCGCCCGCTCACCCCTTGCGCCCCACGTACCCGTCGATCATCGCGTCCTCGCCCAGCTGCTCGACGCGCACGCCCGAGAGCGAGAGCCCCGAGAGCCCCTCGAAGGCGGCGGTCCCCTCGCCGGCGGTGAACGGCGCCACGAGCACGACGAGCTTGTCCACGAGCCCGGCCTCGAGGAGCGAGCGCGAGAGCGTGCGCCCTCCCTCGACGAGCACGCTCGTGACGCCGCGCTCGCCCAGCGACGCCATGACCGCGCGCAGGTCCAGCTCGCCATCGTCGAGCGCAGGCGCCTGCGCGATCTCGCAGAGCCGCTCGAGCCGCGCGCGCCTGGAGGCGTCAGCGCCGGGCGCGCAGAAGACGAGCACGCGCCCCTGCTCGCGCAGCAGCGCGGCGCCTGGCGGAATGCGCAGCTGCGAGTCGAGCACCACGCGCAGCGGGCTCTTCCCCGGCGCGAGCCTCGCCGTGAGCTGCGGGTCGTCCGCGAGCACCGTGCCGATGCCGACGAGCACAGCGTCGCTGCGCGCGCGCATCGCATGCACGCGCTCCCTCGCGCGCTCGCCCGTGATCGCCTTGCGCCTCCCGTCGCCCCATGTCAGCATGCCGTCGAGCGTGAGCGCGAGCTTGAGCGTGACGAGCGGCTCGCCCGCGGCGATCCACTTCGCGAACGCCTCGTGGCAGCGGCGCGCGTCGTCCTCGAGCACGCCCTCCTCGACCTCGATGCCCGCCTCGCGCAGCGCAGCGATCCCCTTGCCGTCGACCGCGGGGTTCGGGTCGCGGATGCCGACGACCACGCGCGCGACCTTCGCGCGCACGATCGCGTCCACGCACGGCGGCGTGCGCTTGTGCGTGCCGCAGCACGGCTCGAGCGTGAGGTAGAGCGTGGCGCCGGAAGGGTCCTCGCATGCGCGCAGCGCCTCGATCTCCGCGTGGTTGCCGCCGGGCGCCTGCGTCGCGCCGCGCGAGAGGACCACGCCGTCGCGCACGAGCACCGCGCCCACGCTCGGGTTCGGGCTCGTCGGCGCGTCGTTGCCGAGCGCCACCGCGAGCGCCTCGCGCATGAAGCGCTCATCGCGCAGGCGCCCCTCGCTCACGCGAGCATCCTGATCAGGTCGATGCATGCGCGCGTGACCTCCGCCGCGCGGGGGATGCGCTCGTGCGCCTGCGCGAGCGTCATCCTGGGGCCGTTGATGCCGAGCGTCGCGGGCTTGCCGTACTCGAGCGAGAGCTGCGCGAGCGCATGCGCGACCGCGTGCCCGATGACCTCGTCGTGCGCGGTCTTGCCCTGGACGATGATGCCAAGCGCCACGACCCCGTCGATATCGTCGCGCTCGAGCAGCAGCTTCGCGGGCAGCAGCACGTCGTAGCTGCCGGGCACCTTCACGGTCTCGCACTCGGCGCCGAGCTCCCTCGCCGTGCGCTGCGCGAGCGCGAGCATCTCGCCCGTGACGTCCCAGTGGTATGCGCTCACCACGATGCCGATCCTCATGCGATCCTCCCCGCGTGCGCGTATCCCTGCCGCTTGCCCGTGCCCGCGTCGCGCGAGAGCGCCGTCTTCCCCTTGAGCAGCGCGAGCGCGTTCTGCGCGTGCTTGCGCACGCGGTCCTGCGCGATGCGCGCGAGCTTCCTCGCGTCGCGCTCCTCGCTCTCGTGGATGAAGACCTTGAGGATGTGCGTGCTCGTCATGAGCTCCGCCGCGTGCAGCGCCATGTTCGCCTCGTGCGCGCACGTCTCGTCGATCTTGGCGCCCCCGACCCAGCCGAGCGCGAGCACGATATCGCACCTGTGCCTCTCGACGAGGATCTTCGCCGCGACCGCGAGGTCCTTCATGCCGGGCACCGTGTAGCGCTCGACCTTGACGCCCTTCGCCCCCTCGAGCTCGTCGATCGCCCACGCCGCCATGTCGACGCGCGAGAACGTCGTGTCCGCTATGCCGATTCGCATGTGACCTCGTCCCCCTCCTTGAGATGGAAGCGCGCGCGCAGGTCCTCCTCGCAGAGCAGCTCGACCACGCGCTCGCCGTTCTTGCGTATCCTCGGCTCGACCACGTAGCCGCGCACCTCGCCGTTGATCGTCGCGGGGTAGCAGCGCACGGGGAGCAGGCCGGGCGCCTCCGGGCGCACCTCGACGCCCCCGGGGAGCGCGACCGGGTCGTCCGTGCGCAGGTTGAGCGTGCCGGGGAAGAACTCGGCGCCGAGCGCCTTCCTGAAGCTGGGATTGTACTTGCGCACGTAGCCCGCCCCCTCGCCGAGTCCCTTGCATACCGTGCCCGTGAAGCGCATGCGAGAGATGGTCGGGAGCGGCGTTAAATAGTTTCCCCCCTGCGCGGACCTATGCGCGCCGGTACGTAGCCACTTCGAAGTAAAAAATATAAAAGAGGCGGATGTCCACAGGGGATGGCCGTCCGTCTCTCCTCCCTCCAGGGCAAGGAAGGGCGTACCGAGCCGCTCTTCGAGTACACATCTGGAGGCATGCGCGTCGTCGGATCGAGCGCCGCATACGGCCTCTTCTCGAACGCGCCCTCGAGCATAGGCCTGCAGGAGCTCGGGAGGCGCCTCTTCTCGTACTCGCAGGCGCTCGTCTTCACCGCGAGGAGCGTCGAGCACCTGCGCGTGCGGGAGAGCAAGAGCCTCGAGGCGTCGATGCGGGAATTCCTCCGCGATGGCGTCATGCTCGTATCGGACAGGTTCGCGAGCGAGCAGGGCATCCTCGCGGATTCAGATATCGGGACATATGTCGATAGCACCTCCTACATCAGGGCGCAGCAGACCGCCGACATGATCTTGGAGACGCACACGCACGAGGGAGGCCACGCGATCGTCGACCTGCTCGGGCTCGACCACGACGAGGTGATCGGGGAGATGTTCCCTATCGCGCTCGAGAGGAAGCACCACGGCAGGCACGCCCGCTACCGCGACCATCCCCACAAGGCCGCAGAGCGGCTGGTCTCGCGCCTCGAGCGCGCATGCGGGCGCAGGGCGACCCTGCCGCAGCTCTGGGGCGTGCTGCAGCGCTACCAGGACAGCAGGGTGCTCTCGCGCGACCTGAGCAGCGGCCGGATCAGGACGGTGTGAGATGCTTCGCAACACTCTCGTTCCCCACGGCCATTTCGACGGCGTCGAGTACGCGTGCGCATGGGAGGCGATCGAGCCAGTCGTTCGCGCGCTCGAGCCTGCGCCCGGCAGGCGCATCGCCGCGGTCTGCGCGAGCGGCGACTTCGGGTTCGCGCTGCTCGAGCGCGGAGCGCGCGTGGACTTTCTCGACTACGACATGTCCCAGCTCTCCTATGCGAGGAGGAGGGCGCGCATGCTCGGCGAGGGGAATTCGCTCGGGTTCCTCGCGAAGTGCGCCCATGACGCGCGTGATCCCGACGAGGTGCGCAAGCGCGCGGGCTACTTCGCAGGCCCCGGCAGGCTCGCGCGTATCCAGGCGAACCTGGGCAATGCCTCGTTCGTGCGCGGCGACGCGATGGACCCGCCGCTCGACCTCTCAGGCACGCACGGGATCTTCCTCTCGAACGTCCTCATGCATGCAGACGCCGGCGGAGACGATTTCCCGCACCGGCTCGCCACGCTGTGCGAGCGGCTCTCGCGCATGCCCCCTGGCAGCGCGGCCTACGTCGCCGAGGGTGAGCGAGGGCGCAGCGGGCGCATCGATGCCGCGTTCCTCGCCGTGGGGTTCGCGACCGATGAAGGGAAGACCGCATACGCGCGATCGGCCAACGTTCCCTTCTACCCGCACACGTCGATCTATACCCGGCGCTGAAAGGTTTAAGACCCCGTGCCCACGACCCGCAGCATGCGCTACGTCACCTGGCCCAACGCGCTCACCGCGCTGCGCATCGCACTCATCGCGCCCATCACGCTCGCGGTCGCGCGGCGCTCGATCGCGTGGATCCTCGCGCTCTACGCGCTCGCCGCGCTCACGGACGTCTTCGACGGCCTCATCGCGCGCCGCACGGGCACGGCGTCGCACTTCGGCGCGATGCTCGACGGCTTCGCGGACATCCTCTTCGGCATCGGCATCTTCGCGTGGTCGGCGACGCTCTTCCCGCAGGACCGCGCGGCGCTGCTCGCCATGCTCGCGCTCTCGCTCGCGTTCCTGCTCGCGGGCGGGGTCGTCTCGCTCGCGCGCTTCGGGAGGATCCTCTCGCCGCACCTGCAGTCCGCCCGCGTCGCGGCCGTGGTCGTCGCTGCGATGTTCCCGCTCGCGGTCCTCTCCGGATATCCGCTCACCCTCATGGGGATAGGGACCGCCGCGTTCCTCGCCGCGAGAGTGCATGCGATCGCCTACTTCGCGCGGTTGGGCAAGGAGGAAGCGATAGCCATCGTCTCCGAGAGAAAGGGAAAGAAAATCAGAACCGCTTGAACTGCGTCGCGATGTCCATGAGGTCCGGGACCGGCTGGCCGAGCAGCTGCGCGCGGCAGCAGTAGCGCTCGAGGCCGAGCTCGTCGAGCACCTTCTTCGGGTCCTCGCCCTTCTCGACGCGCTCGCGGAAGTCCTTCCACAGGTGGGCGATGGGCTTGCCGCAGCTGAAGCATCGGATCTGGACGATCATCGTGTCACCTGTAGCTCTTCTGGCGCTTCGCGCGCGCCTGGCCGTGGCTGTTCGGCTTCGCGGGCTCCTTGCGGCGCACGTCTGCCACGAGCAGCGTCCTGTCGTACTCGAGGAAGACCTGCTTGAGCTTGTCGGACTGCTGCGCGAACGCGCGCCCGATCGCGAGCCTGATCGCGTCCGCCTGGCCCGTGGGGCCGCCGCCGAACGCGCTGACCGAGATGTCCGCCTTCTTCGCGGCGTCGCCTGCGAGGATGAGCGGCTCCATGACCCGCGAGCGCCCCATCGTGCCGCCGTACTGCGAGAGGGAGACGCCGTTGATCGTGACCTTGCCGCTGCCTGCCGTGAGCGTGACGCGCGCGATCGCGCGCTTGCGCGTGCCCGCCGTGTGGATGACCTTACTGCTGCTCATGCCACTTGCCTCCGAGTTCCTTGCACAGCGCTCCTACCGTCATGAACCTGGCGTTGGGGAGCTTGTCCACGCGCGCGTTGGGGAACGTGACCGTCTTCGCGCCCTTGAGCTGGGCGGGCGTGCCGACGTAGCACAGCACGTTGCGCAGCGCCTCGCGCCCGCGCTCCGTCTTGTAGGGGAGCATGCCGCGGATGATGCGGCGAAGGAACCTGTCCGGGATCCTGCGCACGAACGGGCCCTTCTTCGGGACGCCCATGCCGTACTTGCGCGTCCATGCGTCGATGATCATGCGCTTGCGGCCGCTGATCGCCGCCTTCTCGCAGTTGACGATGCTCACGCGCCTGCCGTGCATCGCAGCGGTCGCCGCAGCCGTCGCGACCCTGCCCGCGATCAGCCCGCTCGCGTCGATGACGTACGCCTCGTTGTTCGCTTCAGCCAAGGATCCTCACCTTCTGCCCCTTCGGGTTCGCCTGCAGCAGCTCGTGGATCGTGAGCGCCTTGCCGGACCGGTTGATCTTCGTCATCGCGGAGTCGGAGAAGCTGTACGCCGCCACCGTCACCTTCTTCGTGAGGCTGCCCTCGCCGAGCACCTTGCCTGGGACGATGACGATGTCGCCGTCCGCCGAGCTCTCGTCGATGCTGAACACGTTCACGGACCTGCGCTGGCGGGTCGGCTTCTCGAGATCCGACGCGATGCGCTTCCAGAGCGGGCTCTGCTGCGCGATCGCCGCCTTCTTCAGGTCCTCGATGAGGCGCTGCGTGATGTCGTTTTTCATCGCGACCACCTGTACGAATGCGGGAGACAGGATTCGAACCTGCGCAAGCATGAAGCCACTGGAACCTCAATCCAGCCCGTTTGACCACTCCGGCACTCCCGCGTAGCTACATGAACGGAGCTTCCCGACATGGGTCCCGCCGCGATATCGTCACGCATCATGTTTCCCTCACAGCGCGCTCACGAGCTGGTCGAACTCCTTGAGCTGCTTGTTGTACTCTTCCACTGCTGCGGTGACGATCTCCTGCGGCTTGAGCTGCCCCCAGGATTCGAGCGTGAATGCGAACTCCTTGTGCTCGGAGCCCTGCTCGTCGAGCGCCTTGAAGAACGCGTGGCCCGCGCTCCACTTCGCGTGCGCCTTGCCCTGGCCTAGGATCGCGGTCGCCTCGAGCTCGAGCTCCTGCCCCTCGAGGAGCTTCACGATCGGCATGTCCGGATACACCGGCTTGATCTTGGGATCCTTCGTCGCGAGGTCCTTCGCGTACACGACGCACGGGCCCTTCGCCTTGAGCGTGAGCTTGCAGCTCGACTGCGCGAGGTACTCGCGGGACTCGCGCTCCTGCGCGCTCGCGATCTTGTACGAGGAGAGGTCCGTCGTGAGCGGCACGAGGCCGAGGCGCAGCGCGATGATCTCGTCGTAGAGGATGCTGTCGTTCTTCGTGAACTCGACGAGCTCGATCGCCATGACCGGCGTCTCCGTCGTCATGAGCCTGCGCAGCGTGTTCACGTACCAGGCGTTCGCGTCGCGCGCCTCGAACGAGAGGAGCAGGCCCGCGCCCTTCTTGGCCGAGAGCTTCATACGCGCCTCCCCCTCTTGCCGCCCTTCTTGCGGCAGCCGCCGTGCGGGAGCGGGGTCACGTCCTCAATGAGGCCGATGCGCAGTCCCCTGCGCGAGAGCGAGCGTACCGCCGCCTGCGCGCCGGGACCGGGGCTGTTCGGGCCGTTGTGGCCTCCGGGCGCGCGGATGCGCACGTGGATGCCCTTGATGCCCTTGTCGAAGCAGATCTCGGCGAGCTTCGACGCCGCGTTCATCGCGGTCGTGGGGCTGCTCTCGAGGCGGTGGGACTTGACCATCTGCCCGCCGCTCACGATGCCGATCGTCTCGCTTCCCGTGACGTCGGTCACGTGCAGGATCGTGTTGTTGTAGGAGCTGAAGATGTGGCAGATGCCCCAGCGCATCGCCTCGCGGCGCGGCGCCTGCTGCTGCGCGCGCTGCTCGGGAGCCTGCTCTTCTGCCGCGCTCGCGATGCCCGCCGTGGACGCCTCCTCTGTCGCATGCTTCTTCGTCGTCATGGTGATCAGGCCTTCCTCTTCCTGGGCGCGCCCCTCGCGGGCTCCGCCACGACGGCGGGGGCCTCTGCGGCCGCTCCGAGGTCGGCGACAGACGCGTCGTACTCGCCGCCCTTCGCCGCCTCCTCGGGATCGTCGATCGCGCTCGCGTCGAACACGACGATCTCGTCGAACTGCTGGCCCTTGCGCTTCGCGCGCGCCTTCTGCATCGCAAGCTTGCGCTGCGCGATCTCCTCATTGAACGCCTCGGGGTGCTCGGGCGACATGTACGGGCTGTCCGCCGCGTACGAGATGCCCGCCTCCTCGTCCGCGAGGACGAGGTAGCTCGGCGACGTGACCTTGCGGCCGCCGACCGAGATGTGCTCGTGCACGATGAGCTGGCGCGCGTGCTTGACGCTGCGCGCGAGGCGCTTCTTGACCACGAACGTCTGGAGCCTGCGGTTCATGATGTCGCGCAGCTGCAGCCCGAGGATATCGTCGATGCCGCCCGACTCCTTGACGAGGCCGAGGCGCACGAGGCGGGACTTCATCTGGTCGCGCTCCTTGTTCGCCTGGTCGTCGGCGCGGGTGAGCAGGCTCTTGGCCTGGTCCTTGAAGCTCTTGAGGAACGACTCCGCCTTCCAGATCTCCTTCTTGTTCGCGACGCCGTACTTGTGCTTGATGCTGCGCTCGAGCGTGATCCTCGTGGCGTTCCACGGGTGGCTCGGCGTCGTGTACTTCTTCCGGAACCGCTTGATGTCGCCCATCTACGTCCTCGCCTTCCTGCTCACTTGCTTCTTCCTGTTGATCCTGAAGTGGCTCTTCGTGCGCTGGCCGCGCACCGTCAGGTGCAGCGCCAGGCGCTGGCCCTTGTAGGTGCGCAGCTTGCGCTGGAACTTGATGTCGTTCTCGCGCGTGTACTTCACGTCCGGGCCGATGAGGTGCATGTCCTCGCCCGTCTCGGGGTCCTTGCGCCGGTTCAGCATCCACTCGGGGACGCCCGCCTTGCCCGGAGCGCGCACGAGCTCGTTGAGCTGCGCCTCCTCAGCCTCCGTGAGCGCGCCCGCCTTCTTCGTGACGGGGATGCCCGCGATCGTGCACAGCGCGTGCGCGAGCATGTGGCTCACGCCCTTGACCCTGCAGAGAGCGACGACGATCTGCTTCTTGCCGTCGAGATCGGTGTTCGCGACCCTGATGATGTACCTGTCTGCCATGCGTTCACGATGTTCCGAGAGCGATGCGTCGAGAAAGCGGCCTATCGCCGTCCTCAACGCTCTTCACTCGGACGAATGGGATGCGTGATTCGCAGGTTGTTTAAAAAGATTTGGGTCGCGGGGATCCGCCACCCTACTGCCGAGAACCCATCATTTCTTCCCGTGCGCGTGCCCGCCCTTCCCCTTGCCCGGCAGGAACCGGCCCTTCGCGTCCCTGCCACTCGCCTTGGTCCCGTCCCCGTGCAGCTCTTTCTCCGCCTGCGCGTCCAGCCTCTCGCGCA
>JAJPEB010000020.1 GCA_023252315.1 Candidatus Woesearchaeota archaeon
GCCGCGATAGGGGCAGCGCTCGCCGTCGCGATGCGCTCGTCGGAGAGAGGCGATGACGAGGGGCAAAGAGGGCGCAGGCGCAGAGGATAGCGCGGACGAGGGCGATGCCGCGGGGAAGCGCGGCACAGCCTCGCCTCCTTTCTTCCATCCTGTCCCTTCCGGACGGGCCTGCGCTCGACGCCTCCGCGGGGAATTGAACCCCGATATGCGGGTTCGGAACCCACCAGTCTATCCGTTAGCCTACGGAGGCAGCGCCTTGCGAGACTGCCAAGGGACTTATAAATATTGAGAATCGAAAAGAAAGGACGCCCCCGCGAGGAATTGAACCCCGATCTGCGGGACCGCAACCCGCCAGTCTATCCGTTAGCCTACGGGGGCTTTGCATCCGGCGATTCGCAGGAGCTTTATAAGCGTTGCCACGGCATGGCGAGCGCAGCATTCAAATACCTCCGCCGGAGGCCGCCACCATGCGCCTTCCCAAGCACTACGGCGAGTCGTCGGTCGCGCGCTGCCCGTTCTGCGGCGAGGCGGCGTACGCGAAGAACTGCCAAGGCGTGCCCGTGTGCAGGGCGCATGTCGGCGCGCAGCTGCCCGACCTCAAGTGCGTGTGCGGGGGCTGGCTCGACCAGCGCGAGTCGAAGTTCGGCACGTTCTACACCTGCATGCGCTGCGGCCCCGTCTCGTTCTCGCGCATGATGGAGACCAACGGCGACAAGATCCGCGAGGCCGCGCGCAAGGGCGCGCAGCCCGCGCAGGCGGGCGCGCCACAGCCCGCCTCGCAGCCCCGAGGCGCGCAGTCGAGGGGCGGCACGCTGCGCGAGCGCATCAAGGAGAAGCTCGCGCGCGGGGAAGCGCTCACGCCCGACGAGCTTGATTTCCTGTGACGTCGTAGCGCTCCGTCACGCAGACGTAGAATCCCGACGGGTCCTGCGCGCGGAAATCGCGCGCCCCCCATGCGCGTGCGCGCGGCGCCGCCACCGCATGCGCCCCGAGCCGCCCGTACGCGGCGTCGAGATCCTCGACCGGGATCACGATCTCGACTCCGTAGCCGCGCGGCGTGCCGGGCCCCCATCTCGAGAAATGCTCGTGCGCGCCGATGCCCCGCTCGCTCTTGTGGAGCGCGATGCGCTGCGCGCCGCGCTCGAGGATCGCGTGCGCGTGCGTGCGGTGGACCTGCGAGAAGCCGAGCAGCGCGTAGAAGGCGGCCGAGGCGTCGAGGTCGTCCACGTGCAGCTCGATGAGCAGGTCCATGCGCGCGCGTGGTGGCTGGGCGTATAAGAAGGCTGCGGATGCGTTGACGCTTCTTTCGTCTGGTTGGGCCCCACAGAAGCGCAGGAGCGTGGAAATGAGAATAAGCGAACTGTAGAGATGCTGGATTCTATGCGAGAAAAGATCAGTCCCTGACGCTCTGCATCGCCAGGAGGTCCTCGGTCGTGAGCTTCTCGCCCTTCACCATCTTCTCCTCGGCCTCCTTCGCGCGCTGCTTGAGCGTCTTCTGCTCGTCCGCGTCCTTGCGCTTGCGCTCCTCGGCCTCCTTCGATTTCTCGGCCTTGCGCGCCTTGCGCACCTCGGTCTGCGCGTCCTTGACGTCGCCCGAGAGCCGCATGTACTCCTCCTTGTGGGCGAGGAACTCCTTGTACTTGTCCTCCTCCTCCTTCTTGAGCTCCTCGATCTCCGCCGAGAGCGCGAGCATCTTCTCGTGGTACTGCTGGCTCTCCTTCGCGCACTCCGTGACCTTCGCGTGCAGCTCGTTCGCGGCCTTCTTGAGGTCGTCGATCTCCTTGCTCTTGCCGGCGAGCTCGCCCGAGAGGCCGGCGGACTCCGAGAGCTCGCCGTGCTGCTTCTTGAGCTGCTTGATCTGCTTGACGAGCTTCTGCTCGGCGTCGAAGCCCATCGGCATCGTCTCGAGGCGCTCCTCGAGCAGCGCGATCTGCTGCTCGATCGCGCGCGGGCGCAGCGGCCTGCCCTTCGCGTCGAGCGGCGCCTCCTTCCTCGCGGCCATGGGCTTGGGCGCAGGGCGCGCCTTCTTGATCTCCGCGATCTTCTCCGTGATCTGCGCGTTGAGCGCGTCGCGGTCCTTCTTCTGGGAGCGCACGAGGCCCGTGAGCTCGTTGCGCTTGCGCCTGAACTCCGAGATCTGGCGGATCTTCTCGCCGATGAGCGCGCTGATCTCCTGCTTGCGCGCGAACGCATCCTCCTTCTTCTGGTTGAGCTCGTCGAGCTTGGGCCTCAGGTCCGCGGATTCCTTCTCGTTGCCGTCCATGCGCTTGTCCACCCTTGGAATGGGAAAATGAAAACAGGAGGAATGGGGAAGAATCAGCCGAAGAGCGACCCGAGCCCGGCCGCTGCCTGCTCCTCGCTCTTCTTGTCGTCCTCCTCCTTCTTGGGTTGCTCCTTCTTCGCCTCGTGGCCGCCTGCCGCGGGCGCGGCTGCGACAGCGACGGGAGCCGCGCTCTTGATCGCGTCCTCGATGTTGACGCCGTCGAGCGCCGCGATGAGCGACTTGATCCTGCCGTCGTCAGCGTGTACGCCTGCCGCCTCGAGGACCTTCTTGACGTTGGCTTCCTTCACATCCTTGCCTGCCTTGTGCAACAGGAGTGCTGCGTAAATGTATTCCATTTGCTCCGCCTCCTTGGTTGAGTTGAATATGTATTATCCGAATAGCGAGCCCAGGCCCGCCGCAGCGTCGGGCTGCGGCTCCTCGGGCTCGTTGCCCTTCTTGCCGGCGCCCTGGTGCTTGTCGCCCCCTGCCGCCTCGGCCGGCGCCGCCTCCTCGGGGCGCATGTCCTCGGGGAGGTACTTGGCCACGCCCATCGCGCGCAGGTACTCCTGCGCGAGCGCGATGCGCGCGTCGTCGGCGACCAGGTTCGCCTCGAGCGCGAGGCCCGCGGCGTTGTAGTGCGCCTTCTGCACGAGCGCCTCGATCGTGTCCTTCGTCGGGAAGCCCGTCGCGATCGAGAGGCCGCGCCCCGCGAGGGCCGCGTCCTGCAGGTCGCGCATGAACTTCTCCTCGTCGATGTCGAGCACCTTGCTCGTGAGCACCTGGCCGTTCTCGTAGACCGCGGTCACGCGCAGCCCGATGCGCATCGGCTCGATGCCCATGCGCGTGAGGAACGCCGCGGCCTTGTCGCTCACGACGCTGCCCTCTTCCGCGAGCACGGCGTCCTTCTTGATCACGACCTTGCCGTTCTCGACGCCGCCCTTGATGCCGAGCTGGCCGAGCTCGCCGATGATCGGGCCCGGGGGGAAGCTCGTCGGTCCCGCGGGCACGATGAGGTCCGTGGGGGCGATCTGCCCGCCCTTGATCGGGGCCTTGCTCTGGTTCTTCTTGAGCGTCTTGAAGAGCGTGAACGGGTTCTCGCGCGTGAAGAGCAGCGCGGGCATGCCCTCGAGGTGCTTCTCGAGCGGGGCGAGCTCCTGCGCCTTCTTGCTCTGCGCGAACGCGATCTTGAGCAGGCGCTTCTTCGCCATGGCGATCACGACCTGCTCGCGCATCTTCTTGCGCATCGCGGAGAGGTTCTTGCCGGGCAGGCTCTGCATATCGACGACGCCGATGATCGGGTACTCCTCGATGAGCTTGACGATGCCGCTGACTGCCGAGCGCTTCTCCTCGTTTACGACGGTCTGTGCGTGTGCCATGCTCTCATCTCAGCTTGATCGGCGGCGACATGGTGAGCTTGAAGTACACCGCCTTGACGTTGTTCTCCTCGCGCGGGAGGTGGTGGATGATCTGGTCGTACGCGCTGCGCACGTTGTCGATCACGTCCGACTCGCTCATCTTCTGCGTGCCGACGCGGATCTGGATCGTGGGGGACTTCCTCGCGGAGACCTTGACCGTGCTCTGCAGCTTCTCGATGAGCGGTGCCAAGGGGGCCTTGGGCGGCACGATGCAGCCCGCCTTGGGGTTGGGCATCTTGCCGCGGGGGCCGAGCGCGCGGCCGAACGTCGCCGCGATCTTGGGCATGATGTTCGCCTGGCCGACGAAGTACTCGCACTGGCTCGCGAGCTTGCGCACGTCGTTCTTCTTGAGCTTGTCGAACTCGGACTGCTCGATCGCGCGGTCCGCGGTCCTCTTCGCCTCGTCGATCATCTCGGGGCCGACCAGCGCGCAGACGGGGACCTTGCGGCCTGTCTTGTGCGGGAGCTGGGCGAAGAACTCGACCTGGTCCTTGGGATCCTTCAGGTTGAGGTCCTTGAGCGAGATGGTGAGATCGTAGCTCTGCGAGAAGTTCTTCTTCTGCGCATGCAATTCCTTTACCGCTTCGATGAGCTTTTTCTCGTCAATCATGTGACTCCTCCCGAGGGAGTTGGTCGCTCGTTGCCGATGAGATTCGACAGGGGTTTATAAATATTGTGCTGGGGCGAAATCGTCCGCTCACTTCCCCAAGTTCTCGTCGAGGAACCGCACCATCCTCTCGTCGCCGAGCTTCGCGTAGATCTCCTTCGATGCCCGCGCACTGCTGCGCGAGGCGCTCGAGCTCGTCGCGCGAGGCCACGTGCGCGAGGAAATGCGCCGCGGCCCCGAAGTCCCTGCGCTCGAGGAACCACTCGCCCGTCTCGCGCAGCTTCGTGCCGTTGCCCGCGAGCGCGTAGCACTGCGCCGCCTGCGCGGCGTTGCCTGCGTGCAGCAGCCGCTCGCCAGCGTCAGTCATGAGCCTGAGCCTGAGCTGCGGCGAGAGCTTCGAGACGTCGACGGATGACGCGCCATCGCGCAGGATCTTCTCGACGAGGGGATGGTCCATGGCGAGTGCGCGGAGGCAGCACTATATACGGATTGCGCATCTGCGCGGCACTCGCAAGTCTCCCGTGCGGTGGCCCAGGCTCCTTGGGCGGCATCTCGCGCAAGCGCCTTGCCTGAGGAGGACGGTGCGGTCAGGCGGCCTGGAGCAGGTATCCTGTCCTCGACCCCTTGAGCTGCACCTGCCGTGCCTTCTGGTAGCCAACGAAAGAGAGCTCTGCGCTCCTCTCGAATGCGAGCGCGACGACCCCGCCGGGAGCGAGGAGCGGGCGCATGGCGCCGAGGCTCATGTTGACGTGCTCCTCGAGCACGTCCTTCCCGTCTAGCCCTATCCACTTGCTCTCGATCGAGTAAGGAGGATCCGTGAGGACGAGATCGATGCTGGCCGGGGGGATGTACGATGCTAGCTGTCGCGCGTCGAACACGTTGGCCTCGAACACGCGCCAGGGGGTCGCGGCGATGCCCTTGCGCAGCCGCGCATCGATGATGTCGACAATCCCTTGCGCGACCTGCGCCCTGCGCGAGAACCTCTCGTCCCCCGTGCAGGCGTAGTCAGCGCGCAGGTCGCGCTGCGCGGCGAGGGCCTCGTCCTTGTTCGTGACGATGAGCAGATTGTCTTTCGTGGTCGCGACCGCGAGGGGGTTGACGTCGGATCCGATGAGCTCCTCGCCATACTCGGAGTATGCGAGCTGGAACGTGCAGAGCGCGATGCCGTTGCCGCAGAACGGGTCGTAGACGCGCACGGGCCAGCGGCGCAGCAGACCGAGCGAGTGGTGGATGAGCGACTGCGCCGCGACAGGAGAGAATCGGGGGATGTGCCCTCCGCGTTTGAGGACGCTGCCGGGGGAGAGCAATGCGCTGGCGTCTGCGGTCCTCATCGCACAAGGGTGTGCGGACGCGGATTAAAGCGTTCCTGTCCTTCCTCATTATAGAGTGGCAAGAAATGCTCCGGCCGGGATTCGAACCCGGGTCTTCGCCTCGAGAGGGCGAAATGATTGGCCGGACTACACTACCGGAGCGAAGCGGGTCCGACGGGATTTGAACCCGCGGCCATTCGGTTAAGAGCCGAATGCTCTGACCAGGCTGAGCTACGGACCCGTAGTCGCCCGCAGGCAACGCATGATGTTTAAAAATGTTTGCTCAAGGCAGATTCCCGCGGCGAGAGGCGCTCACGCAACCTTCTCGAGCGCGTCGATCATGCGCGAGATCGCGGCGAACCCCTCGCGCCAGAACTCCTTGCGCGAGATGTCGACGCCGACGATCCTGCATAGCTCCTCGGGCGATCCCGTCTCGCCTGCCGAGAGGAAGCGCTCGTACGCGGCCACGAACGGCGCGCCCTGCGCGAGGTAGCGCTCATGCAGCGCGAGCGTGAGCAGGTTGCCGAAGCTGTACGAGTAGCAGTAGAACGGCGAGTGGAAGAAGTGCGGGATCGCGAGCCACTCGTCGTCGAACTCCTTGGGCACCGACACCGCGTCGCCGAACTGCTCCTCGAGGCTGCGCCTCCACGCCGCGGAGAGCTCGTCCGCGCCGGCCCCGCCCTCGATGAGCCTGTGCGCCTCGACCTCGAAGAGCGTGAAGAAGCTCTGCCTGCCGATCGTCGCGTACATGTCGTCGAGCTTGTGCGCGAGCAGCGCGCGCCGCGCCGCGGGGTCGCGCTCGGCGTCGAGGAGCCGCTGCGAGAGGAGCATCTCCGCGAACACGCTCGCGGTCTCGGCGATCGGGAGCGCATGGCCGAAGCTGAGCGCGGTGCGCGCGCGGGAGAGCTGGTGGTGCACGCCGTGGCCCGTCTCGTGCGCGACGGTCATGAGGTCGCGCAGCTTGCCCGTGTGGTTGAAGAGCAGGAACGGCGGCAACGCGGGCGTGACCCCTGCGCAATACGCGCCCCCGCGCTTGTTCGCGCGCGGCATCGCGTCGACGAATCCGCCCGAGAAGATCTCGCGCGCTGCGTCGCCGATGCGCGGCGAGAACGCGCCGAGGGTGTCGAGGGTGAGGCGCACCGACTCTTCGAACGTGTAGGGGCGCTCCTTGCCCGGCAGCGGAGCGTAGATGTCGCAGCGCGTCATCTTCCTGCGCAGGATGCGCCCCTTGAGCGCGAAGAAGCGCTGCCACAGCACGCGCGCCTCCCTGCACGCGTCGAGGTGCGCCTGCACGATCGCGTCGGGCAGGTCGTTGCCCTTGTTCACGACCGAGATGCTGCTCGGGTACTTGCGCAGCTCGCGCTCGTTGCTGAAGTCGAGCACGAGGCTCTTGTAGAGCTCGCACAGCAGCGCGCGCTCGGGAGCCCTCGTCGAGAAGAACGTGCGGTACGCGCCCGCGCGCACCTTCGGGTCCGGGTCGCTAAAGCGCGCCGCGATCTCCTCCCTCGTGACCTTCCTCGCGCCGAGCGGATAGAGCATGCGCGAGTCGACCATGTCGTAGACGGTCGAGAGCGCGGACCTGCCCGTCGCGTTCTTGAGCGTCGCGACGTTCTCCTGCTCCTCGGGCAGCGTGTGCGCGCGCAGCGCGCGCGAGTGCGCGAAGACGTACGCGTCGTCGCCGAGCGCCGCCGAGAGGGCTCGCGCGCGATCGTCGCCGAGCTCCTTCCACCAGTGCGTGAGGAAGCGCAGGCGGTTCGCGGCCTTGCTCACCCGCGTGCGCACGAGGCCCAGGTCCGCGCGTGCGCGCTCCGAGCCCATGTCCGCGTCCACGAGCAGGTGCGCGTGCGCGACGATGCGCGAGAGCCGCTCGTCGAGCGCGCGGTACTCCTTGAGGGCATCCGCGAGCTCCTTCTGCGTGATCTTGGCGAGCTTCGCGCGCCAGCGCTCGAACGACACGGCGTCGCGCTCCGCGCCCGCGAGCGCGTCCTCGAGCGGAACTCCCGCGAGCAGGGGCGAGAGGTCCCAGCGCGGGCCGGGCGCGGCCTTGCTGCGGGCTCTGGTCGTCGGGCTGGATGCGGGGGCTCGCCGTGGCATGGCTGTGTGAGTGGCGCGAGGGGTTTAAGAGCTTTCCCTGTCCATATTCGGCACGCGTCCGGCGTTCCATAGCTGCCATGGAGCGCCTACGGGTGTGCGTCGGCCGGAAAACGCAGCGTTTCCCGAGCCTCCTGAAATGCGCCAAGGCGGCAGCCCCATGATAGTCTGGGAGAGCTCGGGACGTGGGTTGCGTGAGCCTCTGTGGAACATGAGATGTATGGGTGTGCCGAGAGGAATCCTCGCGATGCTCTCACTGGAAGAGCCGCTGGTAGTTCAGGTAGAGGGCGTTCGCGAGCTCGTGGGGGTCCATGCGCTTGAGCTCTGCGATCTTGAGCACGCTCTCGCGTACGTTCGCGGGCTCGCTGCGCACGTCCTTGAGCGGGCCCAGGTACGGCGCGTCCGTCTCCGTGAGGAGCTGGCCTATCGGCACGAGCTCCGCGTTCTGCTGGAACTGCGCGTTGCGCACGACCGCCGCCGGGATCGAGAAGTGCAGCCCCATGCGCACGGCGCGCTCAAGCACCTTCTTGGGCCCCATGAAGCAGTGCAGCACCGCGCGCGTGCAGTGCTCCTCCTCGAGCAGGTCGAGCGTCTCGAGCTCCGCCTTGCGCGAGTGGAGGATGAGCGGCTTGTGGATGCGCTTGGAGAGCCGGATGACCTGCCTGAGGTTCTCGCGCTGCGCCGCGATGTCGTCGCTCTCCTTGAGGTCGAGCCCCACTTCCCCGAGCGCGACGATATCCTTCGCGTGCGACTCGATCCAGCGCAGCGTCTCCTCGACGCCTGTCCTGCTCTCGCGCGGGTAGTCGTCGCGCACGGCCACGTTGAGCGCCTCGCAGGGATAGAGCCCGAGCGCAGCCTTCACGATCTCCGGATGCGCCTGCGCGATCGCGAGCGCTCGCATGTTCGACTCGTGGTTCGTCCCCTGCGCGATGACCGCGACGACGCCGTTGCCCTTCGCGCGCTTGAGCACGAGGTCGAGGTCATCCTTGAAGAGGGGATGGTCGAGATGCGCGTGGACATCGACGAGGTGCATGCGCTCCCTTCGCTCGCGGGGTTAATATGTGTTTGCGCGGGCCGGCCTGTTCCCTCGCAAGCGCAGAAGGTCCCCTCGCGCTCTCACCCCTTGAGCATCTCGTAGTCCTCGAGCACGATCACGTCGAGGTCCTCGAGCCCGCGCACCCGGTAGAGCTTGCCCGCGCCGAGCTCGACCATGCGCTTCGCGAGCCTCTCGCCTTCGCGCTCGAGGTTGATGCCGACGATGCTCGTCGTGATCCCCGCGTCCTTCGCCATAGCGACCGCGTCCATCGCGGCCCTGCCCGGCTCCTCGCCGCGCGTCGGGATCGCGTCCGTGAGGAGGATGAGGTGCTTCGTGCCCTCGCCCTTGGGGAAGAGCCCCGTCGCGTGCGAGACCGCGACCGCGAGGTCCGTCTCCTGGCCCGCGCGCACCTGCGCGAGCTCGCCGAGCAGGGCGGGGAACGCGCGCGTGGGCGCGACGCTGCGCTCGACCTTGCTCGTGAAGACGACGAGCCCCACGTCGTTGCCGTCCTCGATCGCGTGGTGCGCGAGCGCGATGCCGGCGCGCTTGCCGACGTGCATCTTCTCGCCGCGCATGCTCCCCGACGCGTCGAGCGCGTAGACGACCGTGATCCTGCCGTGCTGCACGCGACGCGACGCGACGAGGTCGCCCGGCCCGACGCGCGCATGCCCTCGGCGTATCGCGAGGCGCACGCTCGCGCGCACGTCCACGTCCTTGTAGCGGTGGGCCGCGAAGCGCTCACGCGCGTCGCGCTCGCCGTAGTGCGCGCGCTCCTTCGCGTCTCGCTTGCCCAGGCCCCGCGCGCGCAGGTGGTCGAGCTCTTCCGCGTACATCGCGAGCGCGGCGAGGCGCTCGCCGAGCGGGGTGATGTCGCCCTCCTTGTCGATGAGCCCCTCCTTGCGCAGGCGCTCGACGCTCTTGTGGATGTTCTCCTTGAGCCTCTCCTTGAACTCCGAGATCCGCAGGTTGCGCTCGATGAACTCGCCGTCGTAGCCCGTGAGCGCGCGGATGATCGTGGGGCCGTAGAGGCGCTGCGCGCTCTGGTAGCGCTCGACGAGCTGCTCGAACATGAGGTCGGGGGTGAAGCTCCCCATCGCGTAATCCGCGCTCTGCGCGAGCATGCGCGCGTCGCTTGCGGACTGCGTATCGCCCTCGAGGACCGTGTGCGCGAGCCGCTCCTCGTCGGCGTCGCTGCCCATCTTGCCCGTGAGCTCCTCCGCCTCGCCTACCGCGTCGAGGCCGGCCTGCTCCTGCTCGCGCTCGTCAAGGAACACCTCCCTCGAGATCGTGCTCGCGCGAGAACGTCTCGAACTGCTTGCGGACGTACTCCTCGGGCTGCTCGAGGTACTTGACGCTCGGCTTGAGGCTCATGCGGTGCGCGAGCACGCTCGGCAGCACCGACGCGATGTCCTCGGGCGCCACGATCCTCCTGCCGCGCAGCAGCGCGGTCGTGAGCGAGCGGTCGACGACGCCGATGCTCGCGCGCACGCTCGGCTTCTTGTCGACGTTCTTGTCGACGCGCAGCTGCCTGATGAACGCGATGACCTTGAGCTGGAGCGCGTCGGGCATCGCGACGCCCTCGATCTCCTGGCGCTGCTGCGTCACGATCTCGTGCTCGATCGCGGCCGTCTCCGGATAGCCCATGGTGACGAGGTCGAAGCGGTCGAGGAACACGTCGGAGAGCTTCTCCGTGCTGCTGTCCTCGGGGTTCATGGTCCCGATGAAGACGAAGTCCACCGGGAAGTCGACGTCGTAGCCGCCGATCGTCGCGCGCTTCTCTTCGAGCGCCTGCAGCAGCGCGTTCTGCAGCTTCTCCGTGCAGCGGTTCACCTCGTCGAAGAAGAGGATGCCCTTGTCCGCCTTGAAGATCTTGCCGGGCGTGAACGCCTCCGTCGAGAGCGGGCCGTACTCGAGCGCCTTGATGGGGTCGATGTCGCCGAGCAGGTCCTCTGCCGTGAGGTCGGGGCTGCCCTGCACGCGCACGAAGCGGGGCTGCGGGGCGCCCTTGCCCTTCTCCGCGCTCTCGCGCTGAGGGAGCAGCTGCGCGACCTCGCGCGCGAGCGTGGTCTTGCCGACGCCGGGGGGCCCCACGAGGATGATGTGGCGGCTCGCGAGCAGCGCGGACTTGAGCTCCTCCTTGACGCGCCCCTGGCCGAGCACCGCGGAGAAAGGGGCCGCGGCTATCCTCTTCCTGAACTCGTCGCTCGCGTGCATGTTCTGCAAGGTCTTGGGAGGTGGTTTATAACAGTTGCCTGCTCGCAAGGGAGCTTTCCTGCCCGTCTTCGTGCCGGGTCATGGAGGGAGAAGAAAAAGGAACCGGGCCCATCCTCGCCTACGCGAGGAACTTCTCGTACATCTGCTTCATCAGGTAGAACGAGCCCTTCATGCTCCCCTTCGACGGGTACATGCCGCCGTCGATGACATTGGCCTCGGGGAGCTTGTACGCGTCGGACATGCTGAGCACGGGCGTCTCCTGGTTGAGCGGGCCATAGGCGCCGCGCCGCAGCGCCCGCACGATGACGTGGCCGTCGGTGGTCTCGTCCGTCCTCGGAAGATCGAGGCCGAGGTTGCCGTCCATCATGATGAGCGCGTAGGGCGTCGAGCGCAGGCAGGACTCCACGCCCTCGATCGTGCGGACCTCGGGGATGTCCGCGAGGACCTCGATGCCCGATTCGCTGCGCAGCCGCGCTATCGCCTCCCTCGCGTAGTCGGTGTTGATGCGCTGGTCGTCGACGAACAGCAGCCTCTTGTCAGTTCCATCCATGCGTTCACCTCTTCTTTCTTCCTGATGAGCGGCCTCTACGGTCGTAGGCGGTACTGGTCGCGTAGGCGGCCTGCGCGCTCGCGCAGCGAACTGCGAAGCTCGTACCCGATGCTCGGCTCGCCTTCTGCGCCGCGATAGACATTCCCCGCTCTCGCCAGGTGCTCGAGCGAGCGCTCGATTCTCCCGAGCGCATTCTCTGCGGCCGCCCTCACCTCCCCTTCGGAGAGATGGTGCCGTTCCACCCAGCCGGGCGAGAGGCCGTATCCGCTCAATAGGTGGTACTTCGCCGCTTCGGGGAGATTGCCCGCCTTCTCGTACGCGTCCGCGATCCAATACGCGTCGGACGTGCCTATCCTCCCCATGCCGAAAGAGGATTCCCGCTCATGGGCGATACGCTCCCATTCTGCCGCCGTCCTCTCCTCGATGCTGCTCATGTGCTCACCTCTTGATTAACTCCTATTTAGTAGTCACATAGCTATAAATTATCGCTACCCCCTAGGTGTTGTAGCATGATAGAGAAACTCGAATCTGTCGGGCTCACGCAGACGGAAGCGAGGATCTACCTCTTCCTGCTCGAGCGCAAGGAAGCGAAGGCAGGGCAGCTCTGCGCGGCGCTCGGGCTTCGCACGTCCCACATCTACGGCATCCTCGAGCAGCTGCTCGGCAAGGGTGTCGTTAGCTACAAGATGGTCAACAACGTCAAGATATTCTATCCCGCCGATCCCTCGAACCTCCTCGCCATGTTCAAGGAGAAGGAAGAGCGCCTCGCGCAGGAGAAGGAGGATCTTGCGGGCTTCGTGGAGCAGCTGAAGAGGATCGAGATCGCAAGGCCGCGGCAAATGGATTTCAAGTACTTCGAGGGGACGCAAGGGGTGCGGTCGATGTTCATGGAGTTCATCGCGAGCTGGGAGGCGGGATCCACGGTGCGCGTCTGCTCCGCTCCTCTCGCGTACGAGCGATGGAACGCGTTCCTGCTCGAGTTCTTCCACAAGCCGAGAGGGAGGAGGCGCGTGGCGCTGCGGATCATGCTCCCGAAATCGCTGCGAAGGCACGGCGAGGAGCGCACGCGCTTCCCGCTCACCGAGGTGAAGTACACCGACGCCGAGTTCCCCTCGGAGTTCGGGGTCGCAGGGGACTATGTCTACCTGCTCAGCGAGGGCGAGAAGCCGTACGCGATCCTCATCAGGGACGCGAACTTCGCCCAGACGCAGCTGAAGGTGTTCGAGCAGCTCTGGGGCCTGAAAGGCCTGTGAGCGCGAGTCGCGCTCCTCTCGCCTACACAAAATATATAAACACCTTTCCGTCCCACGCAGTATTCTGATTCCTGCACCGAGAGGAGAGCAGAGGGGTCGAACGTGATACCTATCCAGCATACCGTATTCACTCCGGACATGGCGAACGCGCGCCAGGCAGAGGCGGGCGCCGAGAGCCTCAAGACGGGCACGACGACGATCGGCATCGTCTGCAAGGACTGCGTCGTCCTCGCGGCGGACCGCCGCGCGACGGCCGGGCACATGATCGCGAACAAGAAGACGGAGAAGGTGCGCCCGGTCACGAGGCGCATCGGCGTCACGATCGCGGGCAGCGTCTCTGACCTGCAGCGCCTCCACAAGTACCTCACGGTCGAGCTCAAGCTCAAGGAGATGCGCGACGGCAGGGAGGCCACGGTCAAGGAGGCGGCGAGCCTGCTCAGCTCCTGGGTCTACCACCTCATCCGCTCGTCGTACGGCGTCACGCACTTCCTCGTCGGCGGCTACGACGCCGCCCCGCGCCTCTACGACGTCTACCCCGACGGCAGCTCGATGGAGGCCGACGACTACGTGACGAGCGGCAGCGGCTCGGTCTTCGCGCTCGGCGTGCTCGAGAACAAGTACAAGGCCGGCCTCTCGCGCGAGGACGGCGTCAAGCTCGCGGTCGAGGCGATGAACGCGGCGCTCGC
>JAJPEB010000122.1 GCA_023252315.1 Candidatus Woesearchaeota archaeon
TGAACTACAAAGCATACTTCAAACCAGAGCGTACGCCGCCGCCACGATCGCGCCCGCGGCGACGAGCAGGGAGAAGTAGACGCCCTTGCTCCATGCGAGGATCTTCGCGCCGTCGAGGCCGAGGAACGGGATGAGGTTGAACGCGCCGAGGATCGCGTTGATGAGCGTGCCGAACGCGCCGATCGTGCCTGCGATCGACGAGCGGTCGGAGAGGAGCGCGAGCGGGAGGAAGAGCAGGGCGAGGATCATGTTGCTCGCGGGGCCCGCCGCGCTGATGATGCCGTTCTCGCGGCGCGTGACGCTGCCCGACATGTAGACCGCGCCGGGCGCCGCGAAGAGGAACCCCACGAGCGCGAGGAAGACGCTCACGACGAGCATCATCCCGTTGCTGCGGAACTCCGCCTGCACGCGGAAGCGGTGCGCCGCGACCTTGTGGCACAGCTCGTGCAGCACGAAGCCGAGGCCCGCCGTGAGCGCCGCGATACCGAAGACGAGCGCGAACCCCGCGAACGAGAGGCCCTCCGCGTCGACGAAGCCCGTACGCAGGAAGAAGATCGCGAACGCGAGCGAGGTCATAAGCCATGCCTTCGCGAGCTCCGCGCGCTCGACGGGGGAGAACGAGAGGGGGCTGTTGGCGTGGCGCATGAGGACTGGGCCGTATCCCCTTCCTTAAAAAAATGCTGGAAACCGCACCGGCCAGGCGAGCGCCTCGCGACATGCTGGGACCGCAAGGCACTCTTGGCATAAGAAGGAAAGGAAACGCATTTGAAGGCGAAGCGTTCCCACTCGCCGATGGGAAATGTGCTCGCTGGCGCATGGGGAAGCGGAGGGGCCATGGCGCCTGCGGAAGGGCCAGAGCGCCACCACTACCTGCGCACGCTCGCGCAAGGGGAGCGCTCCCGTGAAGGCATTCTCAAGATCCTCTCCACCCTCCCGGCCGGATCCAGCTGCGAGCTCCACGGGAATGCCGCGAAAGCCCCCACAGATGCGGTCATCGGCGGAGGGTTCGCGCCTTTCGAGGAGATCGCTATCTTCAGCGTCCCTGCCGGCATTTCCGTCGATCACAGGACCTATAGGCGTGTCGAGAACGAGCTGCTCGCGCCCCTCTATTTCCAGGCCCCGCACCATCAGCATCCTGTGCTGTTCCCGAAGATACTCGCAGGCACCATCGAGGATATCGTGGAGATGGTGCAGGATGACGCCCTCACTGAGCAGGGCGACATACGCCTCGATTTCCTCCACGCGTACGTCGACGCGATGATGCGAGAAGGAGACGAGCTCCTCCAGATCCTGCCGCCGTACAGACCCTCCCCATTCTCCGGCTGGGCTTTTCCCCCGTGCCGGGTCTACCTGGGCATGGAGACCGCGGACAGGCAGTACACCTTGCGTTGCGGCATGGTCGAGAGCGTGCGCTTCGCGACGACCGAGCTGCTCGAGCGCGAGCTCGACGGCCGCTAGAACTCCCCGAGCCTCTTCTGGTCGCGCGCCCACCGCTCGAGGCGCTTGGGGGGATCGACCCTGCAGAACGCGAAGCCGAGCGACGCGAGCATCTCGAGCGCGTTGGGGGTGATCGCGGGCGCCGCGAGCACGCCGCGCACCTGCTGCGTCCCCCTCGCTCGCTTCACGCGCTCGACGTAGCGGCGCAGCTGGTCGACGGCGCTCAGGCTCGCGGTCACGCGCTTGCACTCGACGACCACGAGCGTGCCCGAGCCGTCGTGGCCGAACACGTCGATGAAGCCGACGTCCGTCTGCTCCTCGCGCGCGATCGGCCTGAAGCCCTCGCCGATGCAGCGCGGGTTGTCGCGGATCCAGTCGCTCATGTCTCGCTCGTTGCCCGCGAGGTCGAGGCGCTGCGCGTCCTCGAGGCGCTGCGAGAGCGCGCCGTGCACGGCGAAGACGCTCACGTCGAGCCACGCGCGCTCGGCCTTGTGCGCGGCATGGAGCACGATGCGCCCCTCGCCGCGCTCGAGCGAGAGCTCGCTGCCGCCCTTCATGTAGTTCACGGGCACGCTCCCCGAGGGCTGGTGGATGAGCACGGAGCGGTCGGGCTTGACGAGCAGGATGCGGTCGCCGCGCTCGAGGAACGTCTCCGCCCTGCCCGAGTACGAGACCTCGCAGCTCACGAACGCGACGATCGCGTGCGAGGAGCGCATCGCGTCGTGCGCAAGCCGCTCGAACAGCTCGAAGTCCATGGGGCACGGCGCTCGCGCGGCGCTTTTATACGTTGCGAGGGACGATGGCGTCGCTCGCCCTGCGAGACACCTCTGGGAAGTGGGGATTTCCTGAAACGTTAAATATCGGGCCGCATCCCCTTCCCGGATGGGACAGCAGCCTGCGGACATCGGCTGGCTCGAGGGAGTGCTCAGGAGGCAGGACGAGGCGGGCGGCATGCACGCGGGCGCGCTCGCGTTCGTGCACTATGCGATGTCCGGCGGCATCGATGCGCGGTTCACGAGGCAGCCCTCGCCTGCGCAGCGCGACGTGAAGGTCGGCATCTATACGCCGCGCCATGCGAGCTCGCCGATCACCTGCGTCCTCGTGTACCCGGGCACCGCGACCGCGAGGACGGGGATCGTCAAGGACATGCTCGTGAGGGAGTCGCTGCTCCATCCGCGGGACGATATCGAGCGCGCGCCCTTCCATTCGCTCGAGCGCATCTGCATGGTGCCCGACGGGTGCCATCCCTTCGTCGATCCCGCGTATCTCGCGGCAACGGCCGCGCTGCGGGGAGCGCCAGAGGCGCATCTCATCGTCGACAAGGGATTCGCGGACTCGAGCGACCCGTACCGCTTCAACGTGTATGCCGCGGGCAAGGACAGGCCGCTCGGCTACCTCGAGATGCTGCCGCGCGACTATGTCGGCGCGATGCGCCACCTCTCGGGCGAGCGGGCGAGGATCGCGGTCCTCGATTTCGCGAAGCTTCGCTGATCCTCCGCATGCGCCCCAACATTTTTTATACCCGCTGCCGCACGCGCGTCCCATGAAAGCCGCGCACCTCGCGATCGCGATCCTCCCCGCGCTGCTGCTCCTGTGCGCATGCTCGTCGGAGTCGCCCGTGTGCGCGCCGCCCTACATCGCGCACGGCGCCACGTGCTGCCTCGACAAGGACGCCGACGGCGCGTGCGACGTGGGAGCGAACGGCGCCCTGACCCAGTGCCCCGCGCTCGACTGCAGCCTGTGCGCGCCGCAGTTCGTGACGCAGGACAAGCAAGTCCCCGTCTACAAGTACGTATGCCAGAACGGCTCGGTCATGGACGCCGCCACGGGATGCACGCAGGGCATCGTGAGCGACGCGCGGCTCTTCACGATCAGCGAGGAGCAGGACCCGCTCAAGATCGCGGTGTTCGAGGCGAGCCCCGCATGCAGGGGGACGCACAGCGCGGCGGAGCTGCACGTCGTGCTCGCGCAGCCGCCGCTTAACCTCACGATCCAGGTGAAGGACTCCCCCACCGCGCTCTACCGCGACCTCGTCTCGTTCGACGGCAGCAAGGAGTTCCTCAACGAGAAGTACGTCTACGTCGGGTTCTGCGATGACCCCGAGTGCGCGATCCTCACCGACGCGCAGCTCCCCGCGACGGGCGCGTACGCCGTGCGCGCGCAGGTCGTCTCGGGAACGGACAAGTTCTATACGCGCGAGCTGCTCCTCGACCCAACGCCGCAAGGCGCCTACGGCAGCCAGCGGTGCTAGGCCCGTGCGCGACGCCCAGGTCATCGTGGTCGGGGCGGGAGTGTCGGGCGCGAGCGC
>JAJPEB010000021.1 GCA_023252315.1 Candidatus Woesearchaeota archaeon
GGCGAGTGCGGCGTGCTGTGCGAGGCGGTGAACCCCGACGGGACGATGGCGCGAGGCGACGCGCTCGAGGCGATCGCGCGCGAGCACGGCCTCCTCATCGTCGCGATCAGGGACCTCATCCGCCACCGACGCGCGAGCGAGGCGTTCGTCGTGCCTGAGGTGCGCGTGCCGCTGCCGACGAAGTACGGGGAGTTCACGATCCACCTCTTCTCGAACAGGCACGACCCTGCGGAGCAGCACGTCGCGCTCACGATGGGCGACGTCGCCGACGGCAGGCCCGTGCTCGTGCGCATGCACTCGGAGTGCCTGACCGGCGACGTCTTCGGCTCGCAGCGCTGCGACTGCGGCGACCAGCTCGAGGCCGCGATGCGCGCGGTCGCGAAGGAGGGGCGCGGCGTCATCGGCTACCTCAGGCAGGAGGGGCGCGGCATCGGCCTGCTCGCGAAGCTCAAGGCGTACGAGCTGCAGGACAAGGGGCTCGACACGGTCGAGGCGAACGAGCGGCTCGGCTACGCCGCGGACCTGCGCGAGTACGGCTTCGGCGCGCAGATGCTGCTCGCGCTCGGCGTGCGCAGGATACGGCTGCTCACGAACAACCCGCGCAAGGTCGTGGGGCTCGAGGGCTACGGCCTCGAGATCGTTGACCGGGTGCCGATCGAGGCCGAGCGCAACCCGCACAACGAGAAGTACATGAGGACGAAGAAGGAGAAGATGGGGCATTTGCTCAGGTAGCGAGGCCCGTGGGCAGCGTGAGCCGCTGCTGCCCGGAATATCTCGGAGAGTTCCCCTCGATCGGGGTCCTGAGCGGATAGAGCTGGAATTTCGCGATGGGCATCCCCGGCGTGAAGACGTAGCCGGAGAGGTCCCGTACGCAGATCTCGAGCGTCACCTTCCCCTCGTCCTTTATGCCCCATGCGTTCGGGTGCGCGGTGAACGGGACGCTGCCAAGATCGCCGCTGGCCGCCGCCCAATGCAGAGGATCCGTGCGCGCAAGCGGCGTCTCGGTGATTCTGCCGAGATATTCGGCGGGGATGCGCAGGTCCTCGGCGGTGAGCGCGATGAAGAACGTGCTCCAGGGGAGGTGCGCACCTTCCTTGAACATAAGGTCGTAGAACTTCCCCCGTTGGTCTCTCGAGGCCGCCAGCCGTTGGCGGGGGTCGTGGATGGCGATCCAGTCGTCGAGCGTGAGCACGACTCCATTGTCGAAAGTGAGCTCGCCGCTCGAGAGCTTGCGCCCCTCGCGATAGAGCTGGAACTTATCCTGGTCGATGAGCTTCCTCAGCGCGTCATCGCTCACTGGAGCGCTCTCTTCCCTGCGGTCGCGGACATGGAGCTGCGTGGTGCTGTAGCCCTCGCGGACGTAGGTGGGCGCGCCATCGGAGAGCAGCCGCAGCAACGGCGTGCCGCGCTTCTTCGCGTCGAACCCCTGCCATAGCCCTCCTTCGACTCCGCTGCACATGGTCCGCAACGAGTTGCGGCCCGCAGTGCTGCGCGAGGCGGGATCGAACGCGAGCCACTTAGGGAGCGAGAAGAGTCCCTTCACGTCCGCGAACACCTCCCTGCCGAAATCGATCTCGATGCCGCCATCCGCCCTACGCAAGTAGTCAGCGATAAACTGGCTCTTGGGCAGCGCATACGCGCTCTCTGGGATGTCCTTGCGCGGGACGTACAAGCCCGAGATGAACACGTCGACGCCTATGGGAGAGATCCTCCTCATGCCGCGAAAAGATGCCTGCCTATTCCCCACTACCGCCTCGATATCGCGCTGGCCCAGGTACATGGCCGGAAAGGACCGCGGAGAATTATAAATACCATTCGGTCGTAGTGTCAATTCCACTCCCGCAGCGAGTCTTAAATATCCGCATGCCACTCCCAAGCCATGCTTGACGACGCATCACCGCTCGCCGCGCCCAAAGCGCCTCCGCATGCCCCGATGCGCGCCGCCCCTCTCGTGGGCTCGGCGCTCCTCTCCGGCGCCGTCGCCGCGCTCTCGTGCGCGGGCGCGCAGGAATGCGGGTCGTACTTCACGGACAGGCATCTCGCGCTCTCGGCGCTCGGCTACGCCGCGAAAGCCGTGGCGGGCGTCGGCGTGTTCGCGGCGGCGTACTGGGGAGCGAACCGCGGTCGCTTCAGGGACGAGGGCGGCGCGATCGACTGGCGCCTCGTGCGCCACGATGCGAAAGCGCTCATGTACGCGGCGGCGCTCCCCGCGATCCCCTGCATGCCCGTCTATTTCGGCGCGAACGAGCTCGCGCTGCGCTACGGCGCGGGCCCTACAGCGGCAGGCGTCATCTCGTCCGTCGCAGACATCTGCGCGTACACCGCGATGCTCGCGTTCGCGGCGCCGCGGGTGCAGCGCTGGCTGCACGCGCGCGAGAGCGCGCCGCTCGAGTCGATCGTCGAGGCGGACTGAGCGCTTCCGCATCGAGCCGTAGCCTCTCCGGCGTACGGGGCGCGCCCATCTAAGCGCGAGTCGCTGCCCGCGCGCATGCCCCTGCTGCCGCTCATCGCCCTCGCGATCCTCCTCGGCGAGCTCGCGGGCGTCGTGACCGGCCTCGCGCCCGGCGTGCACATCAACCTCGTCTCGGCGGTGCTGCTCGCGCTCGCGCCCACTCTCGGCGCGCATTTCCCGCTGATGCTCGTCGGCGCGTTCATCGTCTCGATGTCGATCACGCACGCGTTCCTCGACACGCTCCCCTCCGTGTTCCTCGGAGCTCCCGACGAGGCGACCGCGCTCGGCGTGCTGCCCGGGCATCGCTACCTGCTGCGCGGCGACGGGCTCGCGGCGGTCCGGCTTGCGGTGCTCGGCGGCATCCTCGGCACGCTGCTCACCGTCGCCCTCTTCGTGCCCTGCATCTGGCTCATCGCCGCGCTCGCCGAAGGCACGAAGGCGTGGCTCTTCTGGATCCTGCTCGCGTTCACGCTCTTCACGATCGCGAAGGACCGCAAGCGCGCATGGGCGCTCGTCGTCTTCGCGCTCAGCGGACTGCTCGGCGTCGTGGTCTTGCGCCTGCCGCTCGACGAGCCGCTGCTGCCGCTGCTCTCCGGCATGTTCGGGGCCGCGACGCTGCTCTACAGCGTGAAGGAGAAGAACCGCATCCCCGAGCAGCGCGACGCGCGCGGCGTCGAGCTCGACGCGAGGAGGACGGCCCTCGGCACGGCGCTCGGCGCCGTCGGCGGCTTCCTGACCGCGCTCTTCCCCGGCATCAGCTCCGCGATGGCTGCGGCGCTCGTCTCGCAGGGGAGCGACCTCGGCGATCGCGGCTTCCTCGTGCTCATCGGCAGCCTCGGCAGCGCGAGCTTCGTGCTCTCGCTCGCGGCGTGGATCGGTATCGGCAAGGCGCGCAACGGCGCGATGGCGGTCGTGGTGCAGATGCACGAGGTGACGCCGCACGTCGCGATGGTGCTGCTCTCGTGCGCGCTCATCGCGACGGGCATCGCGGCGCTGCTCGCGCTGCGCATGGGCAAGGGAGCGGCGTGGCTGCTGCCGAGGATCCCCTACGCGCAGACGTGCCTGTGCGTCGTCGGCGCGATCGCGCTCATCACGTACCTCCGCTGCGGCTGGCTCGGGCTGCTCGTGCTCGCGGCGAGCACCGCGATCGGGCTCTTGCCCGCGGCCCTCAAGACGGCTCGCGCGCAGGCGATGGGCGCGCTCATGCTGCCGCTGCTGGTCGCGCTGTGGTGACTATTTCTTCGCGGGCCCGCACCCGCAGCTGTCGCGGTAGCCAGGCTCGCCGCCGGGGCCATGGCTCCAGTAGGTCATGTTGCGGCCGGGGCGCTCCTTCGCGTAGCAGTCTGCCATGCCGGGAGGGAGGTAGACGAGGATGTGGCTTCCTGGCCTGAGGTCCTTCGCGGGATCGAAGCGCGCGCCGAAGACGCCCGCCTCCTTGTTCTCGCGCTCGAGCATCTTCCACGCGAGCGGATCGTCGCGCGTCTCGCGCGCGATGCCCCAGAGCGTGTCGCCCTGGCGCACGTCGATCTTGTAGTCCCAGAGGAAGAGGCTCCTCCCCCTGGTCCCCGCCATGACGCCCGCGTACGTCTTGCTGCCGCAGGCGTCCTCCTCGCGCTGCGGCGCGGCGTATGCCTGCTGCGCCCGCGTGGGCGCGATCTCCTTCCCCAACGGCTTGCCGTCGGGCGCGCATCCCTGCTGCGCGAGCGCGCACAGCGAGAGCGCAGCGGCGAATGCGATGCTCCTGTCCATACGATCCCCTCCTTCAGTGCCTGAGGGGAGTGGCTGTGGAATTATAATATCTCGGCGCGATATTTTTACCGAACGCAAGATATTTATATCGAACGCCAGCCTTTGTGAAGATGCAGCTCGACGCCCTCGACAGGAAGCTCCTCTACGAGCTCGACAAGGACGCGAGCATGCCGATCGCCTCGCTCGCGCGCAGGCTCAAGCGCTCGAAGGAGGTCGTCGCGTACCGCATGCAGCGCCTGCGCGGCGAGGGCGTGCTGCTCTCGTGCTCCGCGATCGTCGACATGTCCGCGCTCGGCCACTTCACGTTCCGCGTCTACATCAGGTGGCAGAACATGACGGCCGCCGAGAAGGAGCGGTTCTGGGAGCGGATGTCGCGCGACGAGCGGATATGGACGATCGCGATCCTGCACGGCAGATGGGACCTCGCGTTCTTCATGGGCGTGCGCTCCGTCACGTTCGTGGACGAGTTCCACAAGGTATGGTCGGCGATCCAGGCGACGCACAAGGACCGCATCGCGGAGTCGAAGATCGCGATCTACTCGCCTGTGCACAATTTCAACAAGCGGTTCTTCGTCGAGGGGAAGGCCGAGGTGGTCGAGCGCGTCTACGGGCGCGGGCGCGCCGCCGACATCGACGACCTCGACGAGCGCATCCTCAAGGAATACGCGCCCGACGTGCGCGCGCCGCTCACGCGCATCGCGCACAGGCTGGGGGTGAGCGCCGAGACGGTGCGTCAGCGCGTGCGCAGGCTCGAGCAGCAGAAGGTGATCGCGGGCTACAAGGCGGACATGGACGTCGCGAAGCTCGGCCACCAGGGCTATCGCGTCGACTTCTCGCTCAACTCGACGAGGCGCAACAAGGAGCTCTTCGAGTACATCAAGCAGCACCGGTACTTCTACCAGGTCAACCTGTCGATCGGCGGCGCGGACTTCGAGGCGGAGATCGTCGTGCGCGACCTCAACCACCTGCTCGAGGTCCTCGAGGAGGCGATGAGCAGGTTCAGCGACGTCATGCGCGGCTACGAGTACTACGGGTACTCGCGGTTCCCGAAGCTGACTATTGTGCCGGACTGACTAGTTTCCTCGGAGAAGCACTTCGTCCCTTATCGAATAGTCATCGTCTTGGAAGAACTTCTTCTTCAGGTCCTCGAAGCGCGTGCTCCCTTTCGGGCCTTTGGGTAGCCTCAAGAATATGTTCGTATGAGGCCTTCCGCCGTATTCTGCAGGGAGGAAGGGATTTCCTTGGCACGGCACCACATAATAGTCCAGTTTCCCGGATGCAGCGTTGCAGAGCGCATTCGAGATGTCGCTCCCCTCCACACCGCAATGCGGAGAACCTGGGCCGCAGCCCGTTATGATCCTGTGCGCATCGAACTGCTCTTGCCTGTATCTCTCGTTGAACTCCAGCCAGTCCTGCAGCGCATATGGCCCTCCCTTGACTTTCCCCGTTTTTCTGTACGTCTCGAGCATGACCTCGACACGCTGCCACGCATACTTGGACATCTTGCGGATGAGAGGGAAGTTCTCCGCGATCTCTTCCGCCCGCTCTGCCCGCTCCATGCGCGAGAGCTCCCCTAGGATCTCGAGCGCCCTCTCGAGATTCTGCTCGGGGTTAGAGTCGCACTTGATGAAGTACTCGCACGCCATCCCGTTGAACGCGAGATTCGAAGAGCCACCATAGAGCCCATTGCGTTGGAGCAGCAGCTTGAAGGCGCGGACCTGCAGCCGTTCCTCAGCATCGACGGAATCATCCTCTCCCGTGGGAATCTCATCGCCAGGCTTCAGCTCGTGGATGCAGATGGAGAGGTTCACCTTACCCATATTGTAGATTCGCCTATGCAGCCCGTGGATGTTATCCGAGAAGAGATCGTCCTCCTGACTGCCCACGAGCTTGTCGAGGAGCGCCTCCTTGAGCTTCCTCCCGAAGAATCCTTGCCTGAGCTTCTTGCGATCCACATACACGTTCAAGTCCACATCAGGAGGGAACGGCGAGTGCGGCGCTCTGGGATCGATCACGTAGGTTCGCCGAGGCATGCTCGTCGATCCTTTCACGAACACGATTCCCCGCGATCCTTATCTTGAGTGGGCCGAGTCATGGCCGATTCTGAACTCGTCGAGAACCACCTCGGCGTCCGTGCATTTCCTGCGAATGAGCCTCCAGATCTCGCCGTCGTGCGTATAGAATTCGTCGCTAATCTCCCGCTTGAGATCCTCAATGGTGCAGAGTGCAGCGACCATCTTTACTGAGAAGTGACGTTTTCCTTAAATAGGTGGCGGGAAAAGGAAGTTTATCGGGAAGGATACGCCTCCTCGATCAACCGCTCCTTCCCCTCCATCGCGCGGCGCACGGGCGCGAGCAGCGCGTCGATCTCGCGCGCGAGCGCCTTCTTCACATCCAACGGATGCAGCCTCTTCGCGACGTAGTCCTTCTCGAGCTCCTCGTACGAGGAGTAGCGCAGGTCCCCGCCGAATTTCTCGGGGCGCTCGACCACGAACGCCTCGCCAGCGTCCTGCTTCACGATGAAGACGACGTGCTTGACGAACGCGAGCACGCCGTTGCCCTCGGCCTCGCCCTCGGGGCAGTGGGCCTTGCGCAGCTTCTGCTCGATCTCCTCGCGCGAGTCGAGCAGGTCGATCTTGCTGTTGGGGTCAGAGGACGACATCTTCGCGCCGATGAGGCCCGGCAGGATGGGCGTCATGACCTCGACGCGCGGGCGGTAGCCGATCTTGGGCAGGTACTCGCGCGCGAACATGAGGATCTTGCGCTGGTCCGCGCCGCCGTACTGGACGTCGACGCCGAGATACTCCTCGTCGAGCGACTGCATGAGCGGGTAGATGAGCCCCGAGAGCTTCGGGTTGTCGGACTGCTTCACGACCTCGGACCCCGCGCGCTGCGCGTCGTGCACCGTCGTCACCGTCGCGAGGCGCAGGATGTCCGTGAAGAACTTCCCGTCGCGCTGGAAGCTCGATCCCTTGACGATCTCGAAGCGCGAGACGTCGGCGCCGACCGCCTCGAACATGGGCGTGATGACGGACCTGTAGTACTCGTAGCGCCTCTCGAGCAGCTCCCATGGCGTGTTGTCGAGGAGCCCGTGGAAGTCCGCGAGCAGCAGCTTGACCTTGAATCCGGCCTTGAGGAAGTCCGCGAGCTTGAGCACCCAGATGAAGTACGCGACGTGCGGGCGCCCCGTGATCGCGGTGCCGAGATACACCGCAGGGTGCTCCTTCTCCTCGAGGAGCTTGCGCAGCTCCTGCTCGGTCACGATCTCCTGGGTATTGCGCGTCACGAGCGCGAGGCGTTTCTCGATGTCCATGCGGCGCACGCGAGGAGCCGGGCTTAAATATGTTGCGCGCCCCATGCGAGATTTAGTTCAGCTGCGCCTGAGGAAGCGACGCGCTTTGTTCAAGCGCTGCCTCCGGCTCGGCCCTGCGTACCGCAACCTACGTAAACAGGCGTCCCTGCAGAGCGCGCAATGGACCGCTACGCCCTCTCGACACTCCTCTACCTGCTCGCGGCGGCGCTCAGCGTCGTATTCGCTGTTGTCGCGGTCCTGCGCGCGAACTGGCTGCTGCTCGTCGTCTGCGCCGCGGGGCTGCTCGTCGCGCTCGACAACGCGTTCTGCGGCACGCGCGCGAGGGCCGCGGGCTGCCCCGTGCACGGGCACTGGGTCGTGCCGCCCTTCCTGCGCAGATGATGCCCTACGGCGCTCACTCGCGCGCGGAGAAGAACTCCTTGTAGATCCTGATCTCCTCGCGGAACTCGGGGCAGATCTTCCTCGACGCGCCCGCCATCGGGACCCATGCGTGCTCCGTGTGCTCCTCGCTCAGGCGCACCGTCGAGGACTTGGGCCTGCACAGGAAGACGATCATCGTGATGCGCTGCCCGTCGTCGCGCGTGAAGTGGTGGATCCTGAGCGGGTTGCGCACCTCGATCGAGAGCCCGACCTCCTCCCTCGCCTCGCGCCGCACGCCCTCGAAGGGATCCTCGCCGGGCGCGAGCCTCCCGCCGGGGATCTCCCACACGCCTGGCTTGTGCACGTCGCTCGGCCTGCGCTTGACGAGGAGCAGCTCGCCCGCGTCGCTCACGACGAACGCCTTGACTGCGATGCGGAAGTCATTGGCCGCTTCCATTCACAATCCCTCCCTGAATTCATATGCCCTCGGCTCGCGCCGCACGTGCGAAACGATTGCGGATTTCTCGATCATCCTTACTTCCCGCCTATCGCAGAACCCTTCGCGATGGTGCGTGTGCTGCGGATCCGTGTAGAAGACTTCCGCCCTGGGGCTTGCGTCGTGGACTACCCTGTATGCAGCATGGAAATGGAGCGTCGGGGCGTCGCCCTCGCGCTCGGGCACGTGATCGTCCAGGAAGTACGCCGAGGCCCTCGTTCCGCCTGCGAGCGCCGCACGCAAGCCTGCAAGGGTGCCGAAGATCTCGTATCGCTCCCTCGCGACGCCCGCCGCATCGAGGCCAGAGCGTATCATCTCCGTCGCTGCGCTGTCGTCTTCCAGTATGATCGCCCGCAGGTCTCGTCTCTCGCCCATGGGCCTCGGGAATCGCCATGGGCTTTTATCCCTTCCGTGCAGCCAAGCGTTTTTAAGCCCCCGCCCGCCTCCGCAGCCCCATGCTCACCCTCATCGGCACAGGCCTGTGCGACGCGCGCGACCTCACGCTGCGCGGGATGGACGCGATCAGGGCGGCGCACGCGGTCTACATCGAGGGCTACACGTCGCTGCTGCAGTGCTCGCACGGGGAGCTCGAGGCGGCGCTCGGGACCAGCGTCACGAGGCTCATGCGCGAGGACGTCGAGCGCGGCATCGGGCGCGTCCTCGAGGACGCGCGCACGCGCGACGTCGCGCTGCTCGTCGTCGGCGATCCGCTCGCGGCGACCACGCACGCGGACCTCATCCTGCGCGCGCGAGAGCTGCGCGTGGACGTGCGCATCGTGCACAACGCGAGCGTGATGAGCGCGATCGGCGCGATCGGGCTCGAGCCGTACCGCTACGGGAAGACGGTGAGCGTGCCGTACTGGCAGCGCAGCTTCGAGCCGACGAGCTTCCTCGACGGCATCCGCGAGAACCGCGAGCGGGGCCTGCACACGCTCTGCCTGCTCGACATCAAGGCGGAGGAAGGCAGGTTCATGAGCGTGGGCGAGGGCATCGCGCACCTCGAGCGTGCGGAAGGCGCGCTGCGCACGGGCATCGTCACGCCCGAGCTGCTCGTCGTCGGCGTCGCGCGCCTCGGCTGCCCTGACGCGAGGATCGTCGCGGGAGAGCTGCGCGCGGTCAAGGAGGCCGCGTTCGGCGCGCCGCCGCACTGCCTCGTCGTGCCCGGCAGGCTCCACCATATCGAGGAGCAGATGCTCGCGCCATGGAATAACCACTAAAAAGGAGCGAAAAAAGGAAGGTTTTTATCCTCGCCGCGCTTCCTCGTCGCATGGTCTCGGGCAACGCGCTGGGGAGGGCGCTCATCGTCGCGCTCCTCGCGCTCGCGGGCGTCGCGCAAGGGCTCGCCTACGCGCCGTACCCGTCGATGTACGCGTCGCCGTACCCGCTCGAGCGCACGTCGCCCTACTACCCGTCCTCGTACCTGAGCCCGCCGCGCACGGGGCTCGCGAGCTACAGCTACGCCTATCCGGGCCAGTACCGCAACACGTTCGGCGCGTTCGACCGCTACCGCCAGTACACGTTCGCGGCCTACCGCAACCCCGCGCTCGCGTACGCGTACCCTCGCTCTGCGTACTGATCCCCTTCCACTGAGAGGGCAAGGCAGGATTTTTATAGAGGCCTCCCCTCCCCGCACCATGATCCCCACGGGAAAGCGCATCGCGTTCGCGCTGCTCGCGTCCGTCGCGGCGCTGCTCAGCTTCCCCGGCATGTACTATCCCGGCAACCAGTACGGCCTCCAGTCGGCGTACTACCAGGGGCAGTGGGGCCAGGTGGGCGTCTACGGCGCGTACAGCTACTTCCCGAACTGGAACGGCTACCCCCCGTACGGCTACCGCCCCTACGGCAGCATCTACACTCCGTGGGATATCCGCTACGGCAACGCGGGCATGTACGGCG
Source organism: Candidatus Woesearchaeota archaeon (assembly GCA_023252315.1). Lineage (GTDB taxonomy): Archaea > Nanobdellota > Nanobdellia > Woesearchaeales > UBA525 > UBA525. Next base: position 10,267 of record JAJPEB010000021.1, read on the forward strand.
GCTACGGGTACGGATACGGCGGCTACGTCACGTACTGACCCTGCGGCGAGTCCGGGATCCGGAAATCGCGCCCGAAAGGAACGTATATAAGTGACTTCAAAGTGACTTCATAGTGTGGCAAACCCATCCACACTCGCGCCTCCCCGGCCCGGCGGCGCGCAAGGAGGCACGCCATGAAGTACGCCTACTTCTTCTCCAAAAGCCTCACCGAGGGCAGCGCGAAGATGAAGGACCTGCTCGGCGGCAAGGGCGCGAACCTCGCGGAGATGTCGTCGCTCGGCATCCGCGTCCCCCCCGGCTTCACGATCACCGCGGAGGCGTGCGCCCACTTCTCGCAGCATGGCGCGTACCCGCAGGGCATGTGGGAGGAGGTGCTCGCGAACCTCAAGCGCCTCGAGGAGACCGAGGGCAAGCGCCTCGGCGACGCAGAGCGTCCACTCCTCGTCTCGGTGCGCAGCGGGGCCGCGGTCTCGATGCCCGGCATGATGGACACCGTGCTCAACCTCGGGCTCAACGACGAGACGGTCAAGGCGGTCGCGAAGGGGACCGACGAGCGCTTCGCGTACGACTCGTACCGCAGGTTCATGCAGATGTTCGGCGATGTCGTGCTCGGCATCGACCACGCGCTCTTCGAGCACGCGCTGGACGAGGCGAAGCGCAAGCGGGGCGTCAAGGACGATACCGCGCTCGAGGCTGCCGACCTCAAGGGCGTGGTCGAGGCGTACAAGCGCATCTACGAGAAGGAGAGGAAGCAGTTCCCCCAGGACCCGCTCGCGCAGCTCAAGGCCGCGATCGACGCCGTCTTCCGCTCGTGGGGCAACGACCGCGCGATCGCGTACCGGCAGATCCACAAGATCACGGGGCTCAAGGGCACGGCGGTCAACGTGCAGGCGATGGTGTTCGGCAACATGGGCGACGACTCCGGCACGGGCGTCGCGTTCACGCGCAACCCGTCGACGGGCGAACGCAGGCTCTACGGCGAGGTGCTCTTCAATGCGCAGGGCGAGGACGTGGTCGCGGGCATCCGCACGCCGCTCGACATCGAGGACCTGCGCACGCACGACGCGAAGGCGCACAAGGAGTTCGAGGACATCGCGAAGCGCCTCGAGGAGCACTACAAGGACATGCAGGACATCGAGTTCACGATCGAGCGCGGCAGGCTCTACCTGCTCCAGACCCGCTCGGGCAAGCGCACGGCCGCGGCCGCGGTGCGCATCGCGGTCGAGATGAAGGCAGAGGGGCTCATCGACGAGAAGACGGCGATCCTGCGCGTGAGGCCCGAGATGCTCGACCAGCTGCTGCACAAGCAGCTCGACCCCAAGGCGAAGTATACGGCGATCGCGAAGGGGCTGCCCGCGTCGCCGGGCGCCGCCGCGGGCGCGATCGTGTTCACGGCGGCCGACGCCGAGCTCGCGGGCGCGCAGGGCCGCCAGGTCATCCTCGTGCGCGCCGAGACCTCGCCCGAGGACGTGCGCGGCATGGCCGCGGCGCAGGGCATCCTCACCGCGCGCGGCGGCATGACCTCGCACGCGGCGGTCGTGGCGCGCGGCATGGGCAAGTGCTGCGTCGTCGGCGCGGAGTCGCTGCGCATCGACGAGGCGCGCAAGACGATCACGGTCGGCGAGACCACGCTCAAGGAGGGCGATCGCATCACGCTCAACGGCTCGACGGGCGAGGTCATCGTGGGCGAGGTCGCGCGCGTCGACCCGCAGATCAGCGGCGAGTTCGCGACGCTCATGTCGTGGGCGGACAGGCACCGCACGCTCAAGGTGCGCACGAACGCGGAGACGCCCGCCGACACGAGGAAGGCGCTCGAGCTCGGCGCGGAAGGCATCGGGCTCGCGCGCACGGAGCACATGTTCTTCGGCGAGGACCGCATCCTCGCGATGCGCGAGTTCATCGTCGCGCACGACCGCGCGGGACGCGAGGCAGCGCTGAGCAAGATCGAGCCCATGCAGCAGCAGGACTTCGAGGAGATCTTCGCGCTCATGGCGGGCAAGCCCGTGAACATCCGGCTGCTCGACCCGCCGCTGCACGAGTTCCTGCCCAAGACCGACGAGGACATGGCGCAGGTCGCGCGCAGCCTGCACGTCCCGGAGGCGCAGCTGCGCGAGCGCGTCGAGCACCTGCACGAGATGAACCCGATGCTCGGCCACCGCGGCTGCAGGCTCGCGATCACGTACCCCGAGCTCGCGGTCTCGCAGGTGCGCGCCATCATGAACGCTGCGGCGCGCGTGCGCCGCGGCGGCGTCGAGGTGCTGCCCGAGATCATGGTCCCGCTCGTGGGCGACGTGAGCGAGCTCTCGCAGCTGCGCGCGCTCATCGTCGAGGCCGCGGACGCGGCCGTGAGGGCGGGCGGGATCCCTGTCGCGTACCAGGTCGGCACGATGATCGAGGTGCCGCGCGCGGCGCTCACGGCGGCGCAGGTCGCGCACGAGGCGCAGTTCTTCTCCTTCGGCACGAACGACCTCACGCAGATGACGTACGGCATCTCGCGCGACGACATGGGCAAGTTCATCCCCGCGTACATCGAGAAGGGCATGCTCAAGGACGACCCGTTCCAGGTGCTCGACCAGGACGGCGTCGGCAGGCTGATCCGGATGTGCGTCGAGGAGGGCAGGAGAGCGAACCCCAAGCTCAAGGTCGGCATCTGCGGCGAGCACGGCGGCGAGCCGAGCTCCGTCAAGTTCTGCCACCGCGCGGGCTTCGACTACGTCTCGTGCAGCCCGTTCCGCGTGCCGATCGCGAAGCTCGCGGCGGCGCAGGCGGCGCTGGAGGGCGACGCATGAGCCCGAAGCTCTCGCCCTACTACCAGGCGAGGGAGCCGTCCGACATCCGCCTCGCGCAGCTCGAGGTCCGCAAGCGCAGCGACGCCGTGCACGTGACGGACGTGGCCATCGGCAACGTCTCGCTCCCGACGCACCCCGCGCTGTGGGCGCGTATCGGTGAGCTGCAGCGCCTGCGTCCGGACAAGGTCTTCCAGTACCCGCCGACCGCGGGATTCGAGGAGGCGCAGCAGGCGTTCCTCAACATCATCGCGTCGTTCGGCTACAGCACGAAGGGACTCATGGCGCTGCCCACCGACGGCGGCTCGCAGGCGATGGAGCTCGTCATCTC
>JAJPEB010000022.1 GCA_023252315.1 Candidatus Woesearchaeota archaeon
GTCTGCGATTCTTTGGAGTGCTGCCTTGGCGTCGAACAGGAGGGGGGCCGATTCTTGCAGGCCCCTCGACGTAAAACCGCGCAACGGAGTGAGCTAGATGCGCCGCAGCACGATAGAGAGAGCAGACGTCTTCGCGCTCCGTCTCGCAACCCTTTTAACCCGCGCATCACTCCACGGCCATGCGCGATGACGAGGTGAACACCCGAGTAGCCCGCAAGGGCGATGACTTTCGGATGTAACTGCCGAGCGCCTTCCCTTCCGAACTCCCGGCGCCTCCCGAGAACTCCCTATCTTACCTGCGCGTCGACGCACACCCGCCACACGCGCGGCGCATGCTGGCCCGCCTTCACGGTCCTGTGCGCGACGAGCTCGCGCCCGCCCCTGCGCACCGCGTCGCGCACCGCGTCGAGCGCGCGCCCGAGCTCGCCCTCGCGCTGGAAGCTGTAGTAGTGGATCGTGGCGCCGCGCGCGCTCACGGAGATCGCGGCATCGAGGAACTCGTGCGCGGTGTGCGGGAGCGGCATCGTGATGCGGTCGAACGCCTGCCCGTCCTGCGCGAGCCTGGGCACGACCTCGAGCGCGTCGCCGAGCAGCAGGCTCACGTTCGTGCATCGGTTGAGCGCGGCGTTCTCGAGCGCGAGCTCGTGCGCCTTGGGGTTGATCTCGACGCCGGTGATGCGCGACGCCTGCGTGTGCCTGCTCAGCGCGACCGGGTACGGCCCGACGCCCGAGAAGAGGCAGAGGATGCGCTCGCCGGGGCGCACCAGCGCGATGATGCGCTTGCGCTCGCTCGCCATGCGCACGCTGTAGTACGCCTCCTCCACGTTCACCTTGAGGCGCACCCCGTTCTCGATCACGACCGACTCGCGCGTGTCCTCGCCCGCGATGCACGCCATGCGCTGCGTGCGGTACTCCCCCTCGTGCACGCCCGTCTTCTTGAGCACCGTCCTGATCGCGGTGTTGATGCGCATCACGGTCTCGCCGATGAGCGCCTCCTTCGCCTCGAGGGAAGGGGGGATCTCGAGGATCGCGATGCTCCCCACGATGTCGTAGGCGGCGATGAGGTCGCGCATCTCGTCCTCCGAGAGGGCGCCCGACATCGCCTCGCGCAGCGACTGCCCCTGCTCTCGCTCGTCGAGCTCGATGTCCACGAACTCGACGTCGAAGTCGAAGGGCGCGGAGAACTCGCGCACCACGGGGAAGATGATCGCGCCCTCGGCGCGGGCGAGCGAATGCGTCCTGTCGAGCAGCCCGTGCGCGACGAGATACGTCTTCACCTGCTGGGCGCGCTCGAGCGCGGCCTTGATGCCGAGCATGCGACGCCGGGGGCCCGCGCGCCCTTAAGGATTTTCCTACTCGCGCACGCGCTTCTTGCGCTCGCGTCTCGGGGGCTGGAACGTCGAGTAGTCGCGCTCGAGCACCACGCGCTTGCCCTTGATCGTGAGCTTGCCCTCGCGGATGTCGTTGAGGATCGAGAGGATCTCGGCCACGTCCTTCTCCGTCTTGAGGTTGACGTTGTACTCGATGTCCGCGCGCAGCTCGCTGCGCTTGCTCTGCAGGCCCTGGGCGACGAGGATGAACGTCGATAGGAAGATCGCCTCGAGGCTCACGATCATGGTGAGCAGGCCGAACGGGTAGGGATCGAAATTGGTGACGCCGAAGAGGTGGTGGCCCGCGTTCATCCAGATCCACAGGCCGAACCAGACCACGTGGAAGTAGACGAACCAGATGTTGCTCGCGACGTCGGCGATGACCTCGGCGACCCTGATGCTCACGGTCTCGAGGCGGTCGAACTCCGTGTTGAGGTTCTTGCTCACGAAGTGGACGAACTCGTTCGTGCGGAACCAGCCCTGGCCTCCGACCTGCGCGGGGCAGTCGGGGCACACGGTGAATTTCTCGCCGCGCTTGAACGCGGTGATGTTCCTGCACACGGAGCATTCGTAGATGGCGCTCGATGGCACTGTCTCGTCGGGGAAATACTCTTTCCGGAGCAGGTAGAGGAGGCCTCGCGATTTCTTGGCCTCGCTATGGCTCGCTTCCGCCATGGATTCGCGGACGTCGCGACCGTGTTAAAAATGTGTCGTTTGCGCATCTCGGGCGCGTCGGGCGCCGCAGGGCACCGGCTGCGCCAGATCCGCGCGTCCCCTCCGCCCGTCGGGAAACGCGCGCGGCTCTCGCGCGATCGCGCGCATCACCACGCTTTTATAGAGGAGATGCGGGACACCGCACCGTGGCGCACGGGCAGCTTTCATGGCGAGGACGCATCGAGAGCCTCTCGCACGAAGGGGTCGGCGTCGGGACGCAGCTCGAGGAGCACGAGGGCAAGACGGTGCGCAGGCCCGTCTTCGTCCCGCTCACGGTGCCAGGCGATGTCGTCGAGGCGACGATCGTTGAGTACAGGCGCAAGTACATGTTCGCGACGCTCGCGCGCGTCATCGCGCCCTCGCCCGAGCGCGTCGAGCCGAGGTGCGCGCATTTCGGGCGCAGCGGGAGCTGCTCGCTCCAGCACGTCTCGTACGCGGAGCAGCTGCGGCAGAAGGGGGCGCAGGCGAGCTTCCTGCTCGGGCGCAAGGGCATCGCGCTCCCGCGCCCGATCGAGGTCCTCCCCTCGATCGCGCGATACCACTACCGATGGCGCTCTCGCATCGCGGTGCGCTTCGAGGGCGGCGAGTGCATCGCGGGCTTTCGCGAGCAGCGCTCTCGCGCGATCGTGCGCGCAGACACTTGCTTCCTCGTGCATGAGCGCATCTGCGATGTGCTCGCGCTGCTCAACGCGTCGCCCGCGTCCTTTGGCGGCGTCGAGACCGAGGTGGTCGTGGTCGTCGGCGATCGCGAGAAGGTGGGGCTCGCGGTGTACCTGGACGATGTGCCCGCGCAGGCGCGCGAGGACGTGAAGCTGTTCTTCGAGGAGGTGTACGCGCGCAACCGCAAGCTCATCGGCAACGTGTCGTTCGGGCTCGACGGCAGGATGCGCTCGTACGGGCAGGTGCAGGAGCATCTCGCGTACGAGGCCGCGGGGATGCGCTTCTCGTTCCTCCCCGAGACGTTCATCCAGGCGAACGTGCCCACGGACGACCTGCTCATCCGCACGTGCGTCGCGCTCCTCTTCAGGGATGCAGGCCCCGAGGAGATCGTGCTCGACCTCTACGCCGGCATCGGCAACCTCTCGCTCCCGATCGCGCGGCGTGCGGCGCGCGTGGTCGCGGTGGAGGGGAATCCCGAGAGCGTGCGCGTGGGCATCGCGAACGCGCTGACGAACGGCATCGGGAACGTCACGTTCGTGCACCACGCGGTCGAGCGCTACCTGCGCGAGCATGTGAGGAGGGCGAAGGAAGGCAAGGCGGGAGGGGAGTATCCCCGCGCCACGGCGATCGTGCTCGACCCCCCGCGCACTGGACTCACGCCTGCGGTCATCGGCGAGCTGCTCGCGTGCGACGTCTCCCGCGTGCTCTACGTCTCGTGCAATCCGGTCACGCTCGCGGACGACCTCGCCGCCCTCTCTTCCGGCTATGCGCTCGCGGACATCGCGTGCGTCGACATGTTCCCCGACACGCCGCACGTCGAGACGGTGGCGCTCCTCGAGCGGCGCGCTAGCCCTGCAGGCGCAGCGCATCCCCGTCGCGCGCGATGAGGCCTTCCTCGAGCATGCCGGAGAGCGCCTTGCGCAGCGCCGCGCGCTCGGTGTCGCCTGCGTCCGGCGCGATCGCGCGCAGGATCGCCTCCTCGTCGTATGCTCGCTCCAGCAGGCGCTTGAGGACCTGCCCGCGCCACCAGCGGTTGCTGCCCGCGAACCTCGGCTGCGCACGCGCGCGCTCGTCGGGACGCGCCCCCTTGCTCTTGCAGCGCGCGAGCAGCGGGCACGTGGCGCACGCGGGGTTGCGCGACGTGCAGACCGCGCTGCCGAAATCCATGAGCGCGGAGTGCCAGTCGTGCGGCGATGGCGCCGCGTCCACGAGCGATCGCGCGAGGCGATCGATGTCCTTGGCCGTGGGGCGCTCGTCGCGCTCGAAGAAGAGCCTGCGCAGCACGCGCGCGACGTTCACGTCGACGGAATGCGCGGGCGTGTCGTGCGCGAAGATCATCACCGCGCCTGCGGTGTAGGAGCCGATGCCGGGGAGCGCGCGCAGCTCCTCCTCGGTGCGCGGCAGCTCGCCGCGATGCGCGTGCGTGACAAGCCTCGCGAGCGCATGCAGGCGCACCGCCCTGCTGTTGTAGCCGAGGCCCTGCCAGAGCGCGAGCACGTCCTGGCGAGGGGCGGCGGCGAGGTCGGCGAGCGTCGGGAATCGCCTGACGAACGCCTCGTATTTCGGCACGACGCGCGGCACCTGCGTCTGCTGGAGCATGAGCTCGGAGACGAGGATGCGGTACGGGTCGCGGGTCTCTCGCCACGGGAGATGGGACCTGCCGTTCTCGCGGTACCAGCCGAGGAGTTCGCGCATGGCCTCTGCGTCCATGGAGCGGAGGTCGATGATGTCCTTTTAGAGTGTGTCGCTTGATTATTTTCCATAGAAATGAATAATATTTTCCTTATAGAAATAAAATAAAATCACCCTGAACTGAAGAGAATCCATATATAGCAGCGCGCCCGTGCCATGGAGGGTTGGGGGAATAGAGTGAGTAACGGCAAGCAGAAGAAAGACCTTCTCGGAAAGCTCGTCGCGCGCCTCGAGACCGCAGCTCCCTATGCGGACGCGCTCTCGATCGAGAACCGCACGTGCAGGCTCATGCGCGACAAGAGCGACACGGACTTCTTCGCGTCGGGCGACTCCGGCGTGAAGCTGCGCGCGTTCGACGGCGAGAAGTTCCACGAGGCGTGCGTGCAGGGCTGGCAGCCCGCGCTGCTGCACGCGGAGACGCAGCGCCTCCTCTCGCGCCTCAAGGAGCACCCCGCGCAGGGCAAGCCGCTCGCGCTCAAGGTGGGGCGCGAGACGATCGACAAGGAGTTCTCGGTGCACGCGAAGGTCGACCACGCGCGCGTGCCCATCGGCGAGAAGGCGCAGCTGCTCGCGCGTCTGCAGCGCAGGATCCTCGCGGACGGCGCGTTCGTCAACTGCCAGGTGAGCTACCGCGAGGAGGAGGAGCAGCGCGTCTTCGTGAGCAGGCACCGCAGGCTCTCGAGCACGTGGTCGGGCTGCACCGTCGCGCTCTCCCCGTTCGCCATGAGCGCGCAGGGCCAGGCGCGCTCGGACAGCTTCATGCGCTTCGCGAACGGCTTCGAGGTCGCGAGCATCGACGACGCCGAGCTCTCTGCGTTCCTCGCGCGCACCGCGCGCCTCAAGGACGCGGCGCGCATCGCGCCGGGCGCCTACACCGCGGTCCTGAGCCCCCAGGTCTCGGGCCTGCTCGCGCACGAGAGCTTCGGGCACGGCATGGAGGCGGACATGATCATGCGTGGGCGCGCGAAGGCGTCCGAGTTCCTCGGCAAGCGCATCGCGGGCGCGAAGGTGAGCATCTGCGAGGACGCGACGATCGCGGGCACGCACGGCTTCCTCTTCTTCGACGACGAGGGCATGCTGCCCCAGCGCGTCTACCTCGTCGAGCGCGGCATGGTGCGCGAGCCGATCACGGACCTCCTCAGCGCGTCGCGCGCAGGCTTCTCGCGCACCGCGAACGGGCGCGCGGAGGCGTTCGACCACAAGGTGTACGCGCGCATGACGAACACGTTCTTCCTCTCCGGCAAGGACGACCCCAAGGACATGATCAAGGGCGTCAAGGACGGAGTCTACATCCACTCGGGGAGCTCCGGCATCGAGGATCCGCGCGGCTGGGGCGTGCAGATCGCGGGCCTCGTGTGCGAGCGCATCAGGAAGGGCAAGCTCACGGGCGAGCTCTACTACGAGGCGTCGCTGGGCGGCTACCTCCCCGACATCCTCGCTGGCATCAGCGCGGTCGGCAAGGACTTCGACGTCGCGAAGGACGTCGGCTTCTGCGGCAAGAACCACAAGGAATGGGTGCGCGTCGCGAGCGGCGGGCCGCACCTGCTCGTCGACAAGGTGGAGCTCTCATGAGGCTGCTCAAGCGCATCCTCGGCAAGCGCGCGGCGAAGAAGGCGCCTCCCGCCCCCAGGAAGAGGGCGGCGCGCACGCAGGCGCGCGTGAAGCCCCAGCGCAAGGCGCGCTCGCTCGCGAAGCCGCAGCGGCGCGCTGCTGCGAAGAAGCGGGCTCGCGCGGCCCCGAAGAGGAAAGCGTTGCGCGCTCCCGCGAGAGCCGCGAGGAAGGCGCCGCGCATTCCGGCCCGCAGGCCCGCGCGCGCTGCGGCTCCTCGCGCAAGCAAGGGCGCAAAGCGCCCCGCGCGCAAGGACGCATCGCAGAAGCGCAAGGAGCGGCTCGCGTTCATCCAGCCCGCGCCCGCAGCCCCCGCGGATCCCGAGGCGGTCGCGCTCAGGCGCAAGAGGGCAGCGTATCCTCCCGTCGAGTGGACGCAGGGCGATCGCATCAGGATGATCGTCTCCGTCCTCAAGGACCTCGTGCGCAAGGGCGCGTTGAGCGATTGGCGCGTCAATCTCTTCCACGTGCGCTCGGCGCAGCTCTACCTCGGCAAGGGGCTCAAGGCGGAGGACCAGATCTCGTCGATCCGCGAGGACATCTCGGTCACCGCGTACCGGCGCTTTGGCGACGGCTCGCTCGGCGAGGCGCAGTCCCCCGTCACCGCCCAGGAAGAGGACGAGGTGCGCGCGCAGCTCCTGCAGCTCGCGGCGGTGTGCGAGCACACGAAGCGCGAGGCGTACGCGCTTCCCGAGCCTGAGGAGGGCCTCCGTTTCCCCGACGCCGCGGACCCGCGCGTGCTCGAGGCGTTCCTGCAAGGGGACGGCATGCGCGTCCCTCTCGCGATCCTCGCCCAGGCCAAGGCCATCGTCGACCGGCTCGCGGACGTGTCGCCGAGCTCGTGCGAGATCGTCGCGAGCGCGTCCGGCGTGCGCGTGCTCAACAGCAACGGCGTGGACGCGAGCTGGCACCAGACCGCGCTCTACATGGAGCTCGCGCTCACCTGCGCGCTCGGCGAGGAGGCGCAGGAGTCCTGGTGGCGCACGACGGTCGCGAGCCCCGAGCAGCTGGACCTTCGCGGCGTGCTCGAGCAGCAGGCGCAGGCAGCGCGCGACGCCGCGCACGCGACCCCGAATCCCGGCTTCTCGGGCGACGTGCTGCTCTCGGGGCAGAGCCTGCTCGACTTCTTCGTGCCCGAGGACGGGCAGAACGCCGTCGTGGTCCACGCCTTCGCGCGCCTCAAGCGCATGGGCCTCTCGCGCCTCGAGCTCGGGGTTCCCATCGGGCAGTTCAAGGGCGAGCCGTTCACGCTCTCGTCGGACCCCACGCTGCCGTTCGGCCTGCTCAGCGCGCCCGTCGACGAGGAGGGCACGCCGCTGCGTCCCGTCGACATCGTGCGCACGGGCGTCTTCGCGAACCGCCTCGCGACGCAGCGCTACGCGCAGCTCATGCGCATCCCCGCGACGGGCACGATGCGCAACGTGCACGTGAGCGACGGGGCGACGCGCGAGGAGCACCTGCGCGGGCACAACTACTTCGAGATCGTGCGCTTCAGCTGGTTCAACCCCGACCCGCTCTCGGGCGACTTCTCCGCGGAGGTGCGCCTCGGCTACCACTGGCTGCGCGGGCGCAAGATACCGTTCAAGGGCGGCCACTTCACGGGCAACGTGTTCGACTGCCTGCTCAACGCGCGCTTCTCGCGCGAGGCGATGCAGTCCGGACGCTACTACGGGCCGCGCGCGCTGCTCTTCAAGGACGCGACGGTGACGAAGCGGGAAGAGGAGGAGTAGGACTTCCCTTCTGACCCTTCAAGAAGAATCGCCGGCGGGATATCGTTATTTCCCGATCAGCTCGAGCAGCTCGGCGATGCTGTCGATCTCGTACGTCGCGCTCTCGCCCTCCTCGCTCTGCGCCTGCGCGGGCTTGCCGCTGCGCACCCAGCACGTGTCGCAGCCGAGCTCGATGCCGGCGACGATGCCGACAGAGAAGTGGTCGTCGACGATGAGCGCCTCTTGCGGCGCGACGTCGAGCTCCTCGAGGCAGCGCAGGAACTCCCGCCCGCCCTTCTCGGGCTCCGCGACGATGCTCGAGAAGAATCTCGCGACGCCAAGCTCCTTGAGGAGCGCGAGCTTCGCCTCGGGATCCGCGGACCTCGTCACGAGGCCGAGCTTGTGCGTCTCGTGCGCCCTCTCGAGCACCTCGAGCGCGCGCGGGTAGAGCGCCTGCGCCTGCGTGTCGTAGAGCGTGTGGCCCCAGTCGAAGATGATGACTTCGTACATCGAGGAACTCCGTCCGAGCACGGGGTTTATAATGATGACGATGGCGCGCCCGGAACCCACGACGGGCCATCAAGGCAAACTTTATAAGCGTTCATCCGCTCTCCCCGCGCATGCCACGCGAGAACATCCGCATGCCGAGCAGCAGCGCGGGGGTGCTGAGCTTCTACGACGAGGAGAAGAGCTCCATCAGGCTCCGCCCCCAGCACGTCGTGATCCTCTGCGTGATCGTCATTGTCGCCATAATGTATCTCAACTACCTGAAGTGATCCCATGATCCCAGGCGTCAACCCCAGGCAGATGAAGCAGATGATGAAGCAGATGGGGATCCAGCAGGTCGATATCGACGCCGTGCGCGTCACGATCGAGTGCCCCGACCGCCGCATCGTCATCGAGCGCCCGCAGGTGGCGAAGGTCAACATGATGGGCCAGGACACGTGGCAGGTCTCAGGCGTGGCGCGCGAGGAGTCGCTCGACACGGCTGCCGAGATCACGGACGAGGATGTGAAGACGGTGATGGACCAGACGGGCGCGAGCGAGGAGAATGCGCGGGCCGCGATCGAGGAGGCGCAAGGCGATCTCGCGGACGCCATTATGAAGCTGCAGCCCGAGTAGCTTCTCTCCTTTTGGTTACGACTTCTGAGTGGTTATTTTAGGAAATCTTAAATACCGCATCGTGTACGCTCTTCCCATGGGAACCGCGACGAGAGACAGCTCCCCGCTCGGCGACCTCGATCGCAGGACCGAGGCGCTCTTCGACAGGTGCGCCCGCGCTCCGAGCACGGGGGCGTTGCGCGACCTCTACGCGAGCCTCGTCGCATCCTCGTCTCTGCACCTGGGCATGGCGCGCGCAACAGGCGGACGACGTAGCCTCGATCATGCGTTCTACGGCATGGCGGACGCCGCGTGCGCGAGAGCGATCGGCGCGGTCTATGAGCAGCAGCGTGCCGCGGATCTCGAGCTCTTCGGGCCGATCTTCAGGGAACTGCTCAGCGGCACGCGCTCCGAGCCTGTTGCGCAAGCGCGATCCGATCGCATTCCCGAAGCGACGCGGCAGGCGCAGCCGACCGCGCCCTACGGGTGGGTCGCCGACGTCGTCAAGAGAGGGTACGCGAGGATCGAGACCGCGCTCGCAGGGATGAGGCGCGGCGAAGTGCTCGACGAGGCGCGCAGGCCGCTCTACATCGGCACGCGGCGCGGGGCGCAGGACTATGCGGACAGGCTCGTGCGCGGCGAGTTCTCGCTCCCTCCCGAGGAGATGCGCTGCGACGAGCGGGTCCGGCCCTCGTCGGCGATAGGGAGGGCGCTCTATAGGGCTGCCGATGCGCTGGGATTCAGTCCGGGCTATCCTTGCGCGATCAGGGACCAGAACGGGACGATGCTCTACAGGGGCTCGAAGCCCGGCGCCGAAAGGTATCTCTCGCGACTGCAGGCGAGCCCTCTCTCCGCTCGGCCGTGATCGACGCGCAAGAGCCAGTGGCTATCTCCCCGAGCTCCCGAACCCGCTCTCGCCGCGGTTGCTCTCTCCCAGCTCCTCAGCCTCCTCCACGCGCGCCGTGCAGATCGGCTGGATGAGGATCTGCGAGATGCGATCGCCCCTCTTCACCTCGTACGGCTCGCTCCCGAGGTTCGCGAGCGTCACCATGAGCTCGCCGCGGTACGTGTGGTCGATCACGCCCGCGAGCGTCGTGACGCCGTGCTTCGCCGCGAGGCCCGAGCGGTCCCACCCGAGCGCGACGTAGCCGGGCGGGATCTCCATGCAGAAGCCGAGCCTGAAGAGGTAGCGCTCGCCGGGCGCGAGCGTCTTGTCCTCGCGCGATCGCACGTCGAGCCCCGCGTCGCCCTCGCGCCCGTATGCGGGGAGGACGACGTCGTCGTGCAGGCGCTTGATGCGGACGGGGACGCGCGAAGATAGGCGCATGCCGGCGGCCAGAGGCTCAGGAGGGCGAGGACTTCCTCCTTTTTCATTCTCCTCTTGCGGGCTGCGGCGCATCATCTCTCACTTCCTCCCGTGCACCTGCGCGAGCGCCTTCGCGAAGTCCTCGGGGTCCTTGAAGTCGAGGTAGACCGACGCGAAGCGGATGTACGCGACCTTGTCGAGGCGCTTGAGCTCCCTCATCGCGAGCTCGCCGATGCGCTCGCTCGAGATCTCGCCCGAGCGCTGCTTGCGCACCTGCTCCTCGATGCGGTCGATGAGCCGCTCGACCTGCTCCGCGCTCACGGAGCGCTTCTCGCACGCGTGCAGGATGCCCGTGCGCAGCTTCTCGCGGCTGAAGAGCTGCCTCGCGCCCGAGCGCTTGATGACGAGGATGTTCGTCGCCTCGATGCGCTCGTACGTGGTGAAGCGCTTGCCGCACTTCTCGCACTCGCGCCTGCGGCGCAGCGAGTCCTCGGACTGCCTGCTCTCGAGCACCCTCGTGTCCCCGCGCTTGCAGAAGAGGCATTTCATGCGGGGTGGCGCAGCGCGCAGCGATATAAAATGCGCGATGGTTGGGCTGCTGCTGTCGGGGTCGCATGGCCCAGAGGAGTGCAGGAGAGTGAGTTCGTTGTCGGTTGAGAAGGACTGCCCATATGGCTGCTGCGGAGCATCGACTGCGGCTCCGCCGCAGGTCCTACGAAAAAGCCCCTTATGGTTTCCGGTTGCCGGAAATCTCCGGATTTCCGAGCAATCGCCTTGCATGAATCAGGCGGTTTTCTGTTTTGCGCCAAGGCGGCAGCGAGAATAAACGGAAGGCGTGGAATGCGCGAGGAGGGCTGCGATAGGAAAAAACCGAGGCCGGTTCAGTCTTCCTCTTCGGGGAACTCGCCGAAGAAGATGCACTCGACCATGACTTTCGCGTCCGGCGTCTTGCTCTGGAACGCGCGCAGCTGCGCGAGCGGGATGTGCTTGTGGATGTGGTCGATGATGAGCAGCTTGGTGTCGCGCTCGATGTCCCCGTTGATGTGCACGATCGCGTGCTTCACGCACTCGCTCTCGACCTCGCGCGTCATGCCCGCGACCGCCTCCTTGATGTCGCGCCGCTGCACGCTCACCGCGCGCGTGTTGTGCTCGACGTCGACGGTGACCTCGCTCGGGATCTCCGCGGTCGAGACGCGGTAGTCCTCCTCCTGCTTGAGCAGCTTCCTGATGGACGACATCGCCTGCCCGTTGCGCATGAACGTCTCGGAGAACACCGTCTTGAGCTCTTGCGTCACGAACTCCTCGTACATCACTTCCTCGTCGAGATTCACGCATTCCAGGATCTTGCGCAGCTCCGTGAGCGCCGCTCCCGGGTTCGCCGTGGAGATCTCCAGGCGGAACGAGGGGAGATCGATGTTCACCCGCAAGAATTCCTTGGACGTGTTCGTTGCCATCACACCACCGCAGGACAAAAAGCTGGACAGGCTTTTAAAGCTTGCGTCGGGAGAGAGGCATCGCGTCGCCTTGGTGGCGCAGCGTGCATCGCTGCCAAGAAGGGCATCGCGCATCGCGGGCTCCGCCAGGACCGAGAGCTTTAAAACGACGCGGCCCCGCGCCGGGCGGATGGCGGAGCAGGAGGTCGTGGGCACGCTCTCGGGCGGGCACGTGGTGGTCGAGCGCACCGACCCCGCGCTCGTGCTCTACCAGCGCGGCTTCGGCGCGCTGCTGCGCGACAGGCTCCGGCTCTCGCTCTACGAGGCGGCGTACCTGCACTCGCGCGGCAGGCTCGGGGTGCGCGACGGGCGGGGCAAGGCGCTCGACCACGAGCGCATCATGCGCGCGGGCCGCGCGCTCGAGGCGCAGTTCCGCGTGAAGTACATCGTCTTCTCCGACCTGCGCGCGCGCGGCTACATCGTGAAGACCGCGCTCAAGTTCGGCGCCGACTTCCGCGTCTACGACAAGGGCGTGCGCCCGGGCGACGACCACGCGAAGTGGATCGTGTATCCTGTCGCGGAATCGCAGGCGCTCACGTGGCATGGCTTCGCCGCGAAGAGCCGCGTCGCGCACAGCACGCGCAAGCGCCTCCTCATCGGCGTGGTCGACGACGAGGAGGACATCACCTACTTCGAGGTCGGCTGGACGAGGCCCTGAGCGAAGTCGCCCGAGACGAGTCCCGACCCGGCGAGCGCGGGATAGATGCGCTCTTGCGTCGCTCGCAGCGCAGGCGATGAGGCTGCGGGACGGTCCGTGCCGTACTCGCACGAGAGCAGCGCGGCGACCGATTCCCTCACCAGGCGCTCGAGCTCGCGGGCCATGGCGGCGTCCGGATGCGCGTAGCGCTCGTCGAGCGTAGCGTTCCTGCCGTCTTGCGGGCCGATGAGCGCGCTGCGCACGTACGCGATGCCGACACGCCCTTTGTCGTCGAGCGTGAAGCCGATGTCGAGGAACTCGCCTCTTCCCGTTCGCGTGAGGTACTCCTGGTTGAACTGCGTCAGGACGTACGTGCCGGGGCTTGCGCTGTCGTATGAGAGCCCCGCGTCGTAGCCGTTGAGCGAGCATGTGGCGCCGCTGCCGTGCGTGAGCATGATCGCATGCTCGAGATCAGTCTCCTCGATGAGCGAGGGGGCGGCCTGCCCTTGCGCCTGCCCTATGACATGGACGCGGTACGATCGCGAGGTCGGAGGAGGGATGCTCGCGCGGGCGGGCGCGGGAGAGAGCAGCGCAGCCATCGCCGCGATCGCAGCCGCGCGGGGAGCCTTTCGCATGCCGCGCGGGAATGCGCGCCCGCATAAGAGCGTTGCGGCCGGTGCGCGGAGCAAAGGGTTTATACGCTCGCGGCGCGGAGCGCATCGCATGCCGCTCGATCCTATCCCGGTGGACAAAGTGATGGGCGTGATCGCGAAGCTCGGTCCCGTGCAGCCCATCGACGTGCGGCGCGAGCTCGGGATCGGCGATAGCGTGCTCATCGGCGCGATGCTCTCGCAGCTCGCGGCCGAGAGGCGCGTCGCGATCACGCGCACGAAGCGCGGCGGCAGCCCGTTCTACTACGACCCCGCGCGCCCCGAGTCGCTCGAGCGCCTCAGCCAGTTCCTCCCCGAGAAGGATCGCCAGACATGCGCGTTCCTGCGCGAGCAGGGCGTCGTGCGCGAGGACGCGCTCGACCCGCTCACGCGCG
>JAJPEB010000123.1 GCA_023252315.1 Candidatus Woesearchaeota archaeon
GCTTGAGAATCGGAACGAGGCTGCGGTCGCAGGCGCTGCATCTGGATGGGGAAGTGGTCCTCCGGATACTTAAGGCTTCGGGTCGGCTGCGCAGTGACCGACGCATCCCGTCCGGGGAGCATTTAAGTAGGCGATCCGGTACGCTGTCGGCATGGCACCGGCCAAGGCGCAAGGGGGCAAGCCCGCGATCCGCTTCATGGCGGCACTGTCCCGGCCTGCGAAGGCGACGCAGTGGACGACCGTTGCGCTGCCCAGGGGCGCGAGCGCGGCGCTCCCCTCGCGAGGCGAGGCGATGGCAGAGGGGATGCTCAACGGCTTCCCCTTCCGGGCCGTCGTCGGGAAGGACGCCAAAGGCCTTCATTCGCTCAGGATCGGCAACGCCACGCGCGACGCAGCTGGCGCGAGCGTGGGGGAAACGGTGGCGGTCGAGCTCATGCGCATCGGCGACGAGCCCGAGGCCCGGGTGCCCGCTGACCTGCGCAAGGCCATCGCTGCGGTCCCTCGGGCGCAGGCGACATGGAGGGACACCACGCCGATCGCGCGCAGGGACTGGATCCTCTGGATGAGCTCGACCAGGCAGCCGCAGACGCGCAGGCGCCGGATCGAGAAGGCGTGCGACATGCTCGCGTCGGGGAAGCGGCAGGTATGCTGCTTCGGCGGCATACACTGGCTCATGAAGGATCTTCCCAAGCAGGAGAGGTGGAGCCCGCTGCCGGGCGCGAAGCGCAGCCCTCCATCACGGACTGCGGCATAGGCGCCTGCGCGCTACGGGATCACGAACGTCTTCGGCACGTTCGTGAGGTTGACGCATCCCGTCTTCGTGACCAGCACCGTGTCCTCGATCCTGACCCCGCCCAGCTCCTTGTAGTAGAGCCCGGGCTCGACCGTCACGACGTAGCCCGCCTCGAGGCGCTCGTCGCTCTTCTCCGACAGCCGGGGAGCCTCGTGGATGTCGAGCCCGAGGCCGTGCCCCGTCGAGTGGATGAAGCCCTCCTCCTCGCTCGTCGCGTAGCCCGCGCGCGCGAACACGCCGGCGCACGCGTCGTGCGCGAGCCTCGCCTTGCCGGGCGCGACCGCGTCGAGCGCCGCCTGCTGCGCGCGCCTGACCGTCGCGTGCATCCGCTTGAGCTGCGCGCTCGGCGTGCCCTTGACGACCGTGCGCGTCATGTCGAAGTAGTAGCCGGTGCGCGTGTCGCGCGGGAAGAGGTCGAGGATGATCGGCACGCCCGCATAGAGTGGCCCCGAGCCGCGGTTGTGCGGCTCCGCCGACTGCGCGCCGCACGCGACGATCGTCTGCCCGGACGCGCAGCCGTGCGAGACGAACACGCGCTCGATCTCTTCGCGCACGCGCTCCGACGTCAGGCGCTCGCCGTCGAGGATGAGCGTGTCGTCCCACTCGATCGTCGCGTCCCTGAGCATCTCGAGCGCGCGGCGCAGCGCCCTCTTCGCGACGGCGCCCGTCGCCTTGATATGCCTGATCTCGTCCTGGCGCTTGACCTTGCGCTGCTCGAAGAACGGCGACGCGATGCGCACGCGCAGGCCGTGCTCGCGCAGCGTCTCGAGGTGCTGCGCCCAGAAGCGCTCGGGCACGACGATCTCCGTCGCGTTGTACGAGAGCAGGTAGGCCGCCGCGATGTCCGCGACGTTGCGCTTGCGCCCGGCGGCCTTGCGCAGGCCCGAGAGGTCGACGCCGTCCCAGAGCACGACCTTGACGCCTCTCCTCGCCTCGCGGCGCACGCGCGAGTACTCGAGCTTGCTCACGAGGATGTGCTCCGCGCTCTCGAGCCTCATCCAGATGAACGGGTCGGGGACGTCGAGGCCCGTCGCGTAGCGCATGTCGCTCTCCTCGCTCGACGCGATGAGCAGGCGGGCGGGCATCTTCCCTCGGCGGTGGGGGCGGTATAAAAGGATTGCTGCGATGTGAAAACTTCCTGTGGTGCGTGGACGCGTTCGTTGAGATCCTATGCGGGCGCCAGGAAAGCCCTTGGCGTCTCTTCTCCGCAAGAGGGGAAAACGAGCTGCGTAGAAGCCTAATCGTCGAGCCCGCGCTCTATCCATTTCTGCATAGCAGTCTTGAATATCGTGCGTTCATAGGCGTAGCTCCCCATCTGCCTTCGAGCGTAGGGTAAGGCCCTCTTGAGGAGCCGCTCCAGGTATTTTACCCTCGCCGCTACGGCAGGAGGGCGATCAGGATCGATGCCAGCGAATGCGCAGAGAACGCGATTTTTGCAATCTTCCTCTGAGTAGCCTCCCACTATGACGCCTGCAACACCTTCTTCATGCACGACCGGACCGCCGCTATAGCCTCCTCTGAGAGGATCTCCAGACGCCTTCAGCATATCGGTGAGGAGCATGGTCCCGTGCCGCGTACGCAGGAGAGTGTCATAGCTCGCGTCCTCAATCGTCTGGCTCTTCACGTGCTCTCCGAGGTCGATGTGCGGCGATTTATACGCTGTGACGCCTTCGCCAGGATCGGGTGTACGGGCCATGAATGCGGCCTGGCGAGCATCGTTGTCATCCATGAATGCACGGACGATGGCGATATCGTGCTTGCGGTCGGAGAAGAGAAAATTTCGATCGATACTGTAACGCCTCTCCTCAATATCGATCATGAACGCCATCGGGTGTCTCTGCATGGGTGGGCAATACCCTCGTAAGGTCCGCAGCTCCCAGTCATTGACGACATGGTATGCGGTCGCGACAAGGCCCCCATATCCGAGAATGAAACCTGAGCCACAGGTTTCATTCATGCCCTTGTCGGTATTGATCAATCCGACGACAAGTCTTTCCATAGGCTCATGCGCATACCAGCGAACTGCCGAGTTTCTTCGCATCTCTTGCTGCATGTGCTCCGGCTATATCAACACTCTCAAGCGATCTCGCAGGGGACGGGCCCCGTTCAGCACCCGACGCCGAGCAGCCCGAGCACGATGATGACCGCGCCCGCGGTCCCGCCGATGGTGAGGCCCTGCATCCCCGCGACCTTGAGCCCGCCGCCCCCGCCCAGCGCGAGCACGAAGATCCCGACGATGACCGTGAACGGGCATGCGACCATGATGCGTCACCTCCGTTTCCATCGAGGATCTCGCGGCTTATATCGGCTGCGCGGGGGTGTCCACTCCGCGGGCACAGGACAGTCCTGTGAAGAATCGTGTCCTGTCAGGGTTGGGATGTTTCTTCGGAGCGCTGCGGAGCACCTACTACGCGTCCCGCGCAGGTTTTACGAAAATCGCCTTGCATGCGATGGAAATCAAAGATTTCCAGCGCGCCGGAAACTCTGAGTTTCCGAGCGAATCAGGCGATTTTCTGTTCGACTCCAAGGCAGCGCTCTACTGTCTCTTTCAACAAATGCCGCACTGAGGTTGAAGAGAAAGAAAGGAATTGTTCATCCGAAGAACGCTGCGACCGAGAGGATGATCAGCGCGAGGCCGAGGAAGATCGCGGTGCCCGACGAGAGCGTCACGCCGTCAGAGGAGAGCCTGAGCAGGATGATGCCGAGGATGATGCAGAATCCCTTGCTGACGAAATCGATCGGCCCGTGGCCACGCTTGTCCATTCCCCACCTCCCCGTCGCTCGGACAGGGAAACTTAACTATGGTTAAGCGGGTTTCTTTTTAATATTTTTCTCGAGGCAGGCTTTGTCTGGAAATCCTTACGCGGGTCCCCTCTGCCGCTATGCGGCGCGCGCGGATGGCCCGCTCACTT
>JAJPEB010000124.1 GCA_023252315.1 Candidatus Woesearchaeota archaeon
ACGGCAGCAACAGCAAACCCGACTCGGTGATGCTCGCGCCGAATCCGTACCCGGCGTTACGTGGTGTCTGCAGGAACTGCGGCAGGAAGGCAAACGTGGCATACATCCCGACGCCGATGAGCAGGACGATGGGGAGGATTCTCATAGTACGGAGCTTCATGCGTTCACCTTCACACACCACTTGTCGTTCCCATGGAGGCATACGGAGAGCGTCGCGAGCGCGAGCCCGATGTCGCGTACCGCCACGTCGCCGTAGCCGAGCCCGGACGCGATCACGAGCAGGTGCGCCCCGAGCAGGAGCGCGACTATCCTCGTGAGGATCCCGAGCGCGAGCAGGCCCCCGAGCGCGAGCTCGAAGGCCCCGTTGCCGACCACGAACGCGCTCGCGTAGGGCGAGCGGAAGATCGCGTCGGGCAGGTAGCCCAGGTAGTTCGCGGTGTTCGTGATCTGGCTGATGCCGAACCACAGGAACACGGCGCTCACCGCGAGGCGCGTCACGACGGGCGCGTACGGGCGCGACCGCTCGAGCCATCGCTTGCTCCTCTCCTTCAGGGCCACACGAGGCGTGTGCGCTGAGGCCTTAAAAAGGTAGTGGTGGCATCCTCTACATTCCGTGCGCATGCCCCGACGACAGCCCCCTCCCCTATGCCCTGCGCGCCCCCGCACACTTGGGCGCTTCTTTCACTTCTTACTAGTAATGAATAAAAGAGAAGTTTTAAATAGGTGTCTGCGTCTCCCTTCGGCATGAGCATCGTCCAAAAAGAGTTCCTCAAGAAGATCAAGGATTTCGGCCTCAACAGCTACGAAGCGAAGATCTGGACCGCGCTCCTCTCGCGCGGCGTCTCCACCGCGGGCGAGCTCTCCGACATCGCGAACGTGCCGCGCAGCCGAAGCTACGACGTGCTCGAGAGCCTCGAGAAGAAGGGCTTCATCATCATGAAGATCGGAAAGCCGATCAAGTACATCGCGGTCGACCCCGAAGAGGTGGTCGAGCGCGTGAAGAAGAACGTGAAGCAGGACGCGGACCGCCAGGCGGAGATGCTCGAGACGCTCAAGGGATCGGACATCCTCGACGAGCTGCGCTCGCTGCACAAGAACGGCGTCGAGATGGTCGACCCCGCGGACATCACGGGCGCGCTCAAGAGCCGCAGCAACGCGTACGACCAGATCGACACGATGATCCGTTCCGCGGAAGAGGAGCTCGTCATCGTCACGACCGAGGACGGCCTCATCCGCAAGGCTGACGTGCACATGCGCAGCCTCAAGAAGGCGCATGATCGCGGCGTCAAGATCAGGATCGCGTGCCCGATCACGGAGAAGAACAGGAAGGCCGTCGCCGACCTCGCGCCCATCGCGACGATCCGCGACCTCAAGGGCGTCAAGGCGCGCTTCACGGTCGCGGACAAGAAGGAGCTGCTCTTCATGCTCATGGACGACGCGGACGTGCACCCGTCGTACGACGTCGGCGTGTGGATCAGCACGCCGTTCTTCTCGGCCGCGCTCACGGAGCTCTTCGAGATCGCCTGGAAGAACGCGAAGGAGCTCAAGGTCAAGGCATAAGCCGCCTTCTTTTTTCATCATCTCTCTGCTTGCGTAGTGGATACGTCCTCTCCTGAAGCCACATTTCCATAAAATGTTGCCTCTTTGCAGTGGTCCACCGCAGGAAGGTATTTGAATATCCCGATGGTGCCGATGAAGATGGGGCTGAGCATCAGGAAGCGGGCCATCCACGGACTCGTGCGCACGCTCGAGGCGATCGCGAGCACCTCGCTCGCGCATGCCAAGGCCGCCGAGGCGCATGCGAGGAGCCTTGTCGAGGAATCGCCCTATCTGGGGGTGGATTGGTCGCCAGCGCTCCGAGGGAGAAAGGCCAGGGATCTCGACTACACCCGCGGCACCGCGCTCGCTGCGCAGCGAGGAGGGCATTTCCCGACCGCGCCGCAGCTCCTCTCGCTCCTCCACGCCTATGCGGAGGGGACGCTTCCCGCCGAGCTGGCTCCTGCCGCCGAGAGGGCGAGGGGCGATGTGCTGTGGCTGCGGACCTTCGTCCAGGATGGGAGGACCGCGGGACTCATCGTCCACGACGGCGTCACCAGATGCAAGGTGGGGGGTCTCTCGTGGCGCGCCATCGAGTATGATCGGCAGTTGTTCTATCCGCTCGGAGCGCACAGGCGCGCAGATCGCCTGGAGCTCGCGCCGTCCATGGACCACAGGGATCTCGCGCCCTACCTCCTTGGCATGCCCTCCCAGAGATGGTCCTCGAAGGCGCCTCCGGTCTATCTCGAGATCCCGGGATTCTGCGGCCCCCTCGTTCTCGACACCGAGTCGCCTGACGCGTGGGTGCTGCGCCCATCCTACTCGTGCGTCGCAGGGACGTTGCCGACGCAAGAGGTCTCGCACTACGACCATCCGCTCCGGCTCGTGGGAGAGGCGCCGCTCAGGACGCTCCCCCGGACGGTGCGTGCGATCCATTCCTATCTCGTGGAGAAGGCGCGAGGCGGCGGTCCCCGCGTAGCTTCTTAAATCTCGGGATTTCTCTTGCCGGCCTATGGAAGAGCACTCTCCCGTCGCCGTCCTCGTCATCGGCACGAGCCATATCAGCGCGAAGAGCGCGCGGGCGATCCGCGACGCCGCGCGCAGGCTCGACCCGACGATCGTCGCGGTCGAGCTCGACCGGGGCAGGCTGCGCGCGCTGCAGGAGCGCGCTTCAGGCAAGCGCGACCACAGGCTCCCGCTCTCGCTCGTGCGCGATGTCGGCGTCACCGGCTATCTCTTCCTCGCGCTCGGCGCGTCGCTGCAGCGCAGGCTCGCGGGGATCGTGGACGTCGAGCCCGGCGTCGACATGCTCGCGGCGGTCGATCTCGCGCGCGAGCGCGGCGCGCAGCTCGCGCTCGTGGACCAGGACGTGGCGGTGACGATGCGCAGGCTCTCGGCAGCGTTCACGTGGCGCGAGAAGGTGCGCGTGCTCGGCGACATCGTCCTCTCCCCGTTCAGGCGCGAGAGGATCGCGATCCGCCTCGATGACGTGCCGTCGGCCCAGACGATCCGCACGGTCATGGCGCTCCTGCGCGAGCGCTACCCGTCGCTGCACAAGGTGCTCGTGGAGGAGCGCAACGAGGCGATGGCGCGCAACGTCGCCGCGCTCGCGCGCAGGAACCCTGGCGCGCGCATCCTGCTCACGGTCGGGGCGGGGCACGAGGAAGAGATCGTCGGGCTGCTGCGCAAGACCCGAGGTATCGACGTCATCGAGCGAGCGTAGGCGAGGCCCGCCCCGCTCTTCCTCCTCGCGGCCGAGCTATTGCTGCTCGGGCCCGAGATTGCATCGCGGGCACGCCGCGTCCCAGTTGACCAGGCAGCGCAGCACGCTGTCCGCCCCTGCCCTGCACACGAGATTCTGCCCGCAGTCCTCGTTCCTCTGGCATTGCCCTCCTGCGGTCGTGTTGCCGGGAGGGTGCGTGCCGCCGGGAGAGCACGCCTGCAGCGCGTCCGTGTGGATCTCGAGATGCAGGCCTTCGCACGAGACATCGCCCGAGGGGCACGCCCAGCACTGGTGGCCGGGTCCTTGGTCGCCGAGGAGCACGTCGTCGCGCGAGCCCGTGATGAGCCAGCCGTTCTCGAGGCCCCTCGCGACGATGCGCACGTCGTTGTTGCCGTTGTGGTGGCGCTCCCTGAGGTAGAGGGTGTC
>JAJPEB010000023.1 GCA_023252315.1 Candidatus Woesearchaeota archaeon
CGGACCTGCTCCTCGTGGCCCTGCTGCTCGTCTTCTTCGCGGGCCTGCTCGAGGTGTGGGTCACGCCGGTGTTCTTCTGAGCGATCTCGGAGCAGGCGATCATATAAACGCAAGGCACTCCCCGCACCCATGAATCTCGGCAACGCTCCCGCGCCTCGCTACGAGCACGCGATCGTGGGCCTCTGCTCGGGGAACGTACAGCGCAGCCCTTCGTTCGAGGCGGTGATGCGCTACGAGCTCTCGCAGAGAGGAGAGCCTGCAGGTCTCGTCACGAGCGCGGGCCTCAACGTCGCGGCGATGCGCGCGGGTACGCTGCCGCTCGGAAACATGATCAAGGGAATCGGATGGGCGCTCGAATACGGGCTCGTCCCTGCAGAGCGCCGCGCAGAGGCGGAATCGTACGTCGCCAGATGGAGAGGGCGCGGCGAACAGGCCTCCTCTCCGTTCGATCCTGTCGAGGATACGGCGCTCGCGCAGCTCCATGCAACGGTGCGCCCGCTGATCCGCGAGAGGAACGTCGAATACCGCAACCAAGCGCTTCGCGAGGCGCGCATACCCGAAGAGTTCGTCCCAGGTTCCTTCAGACCATTCGAGCCGTGGAAAGAGACTGGCATCGTTGTGCCGATGGAGCGTGGCTACGGGACGAGGGTGAGCGCGATGTATCGCGACGCTGCGAGAGGCGAACACGTCGCGATAGAGGATCCTTCCGCCTCGCAGCCCCGCATGGTGCGCGCGCCCCACATTGTCGCATATCCTGATCTCGTGGATGGGCCGGATCTTCCTGACAATCCGAGCGGAGGCATCGCAGAGGCCCGCCATGTCGTCGAGTACCTGATGCAGACGCGAGAACGGGCAGCGGACGGGCTTCTCGCGCTCTTGCGGTGCTAGCCGATCCTTCGGACTATTCCTCTCTCCGCGTCGAGCGCTATCCTGTCGCCGTCGCGCAGCACGAGCGTCGCGCGCCTGCATCCCACGACGCACGGCAGCCCCCGCTCTCTCGCAATGATCGCCGCGTGGCACGTGATGCCGCCCTCGTCCGTGACGATGCCGCCGACCTTATCGATGAGCGTGAGCATCGTCGGATTCGTCATGCCCGTCACGAGGATATGCTCTCGCGTGAGTCCCTGCGCGATCTCCCTGAGCTCGGCGGGGCTGTCGACGCGCACGACCTTCGCGATACCCTCGACGAATCCTCGGTTCGCGACGCTGCCGTGGATTTCCATGTCCTGCGCCGTCTCGGGGAGCAATAGCTCTTTCTCGCGCAGCGCCTGCGTACCTGAGCGCAGCGAGACTTCGCGCCCATCGAGGCGCACGAGCGCATATGCGCGGCGCCGCTCCAGCTCCTCTCGCGCGACGAGCGGACCGCCATCGAGCGCAGCCTGCTGCTCCTGCCACGAGGAGAAGAGATAGACGTAGCGGGCCGTCGCGCCGACCTTGCGCGCGATGCGCTCGAAAAGCGGGAGCATGTGGAACGCCTCGCCGTTCCAGCACGCCTTGAGCTCGAAGCGCGCGATCGCCGTGTCTCGCAGGAATCTCGCGAGCGGGTCGTCGCCCAGACGCTCCTGCTCTGCGCGCAGTTTCCTGCGGTATTCGACGCCATGCGCGATCTTGCGCTGCGCCTCGTCGGGACCGCATTCCGCGAGGCGGTGCTCTCCCCATGCGATCGCGTCGTCGGCCGAGAGCGTGTTCGCGAGCATGAGGGGGAAGCGCATCGCGTGCGCGAGGATGCGCTCGCGCGAAGGACGCTGCGCGACCTCGCGCCACGCGCGCAGCTCGCGCACGAGCACGTCGTCGTCCGTCGGAGTCGTGAGCGCGTGGTACGCGTCCTCGTGCGCGCCGCCGAAACGCTCGCGCAGCCTGCGCTGCAGCTCGCGCTCGACCGGAGCGAGGACATGGCCTGTGGATGTAATGATGTGCGCGTAGACGAGGCGCAGCGCGTCGACGTACGCGGCATAGGTCGCGCCCGCTCCCTGCGTGCCGAGCGCAGTCCGCAGCCTCGCTGCAGCTTTCCAATACTCGTCCGTCGCCTTGCGGCTTCCTTCGAGCGACGCTTGCGCGCGAGCAGGATCGAGAAGCTTCTCGCCGTCCTCGCCCATGCGCGCGATGTCGCTCTCCGAATAGTAGATCCTGCTGTAGCCCGCTTCGATCCAAACGAAAGAATCGCGTTGCACGCATCCGACGACGCCAGGGTGGACGAGATTGCGCTCCATCTGCAGCTGGTGCTTGACGATGGGCTGCGTCGCTGCGGTGTGGAGGACGTACCTCACTCCAGCACCTTCACCCGCCCCGGCCTGATCTCGAAGATCTCCCCCTCCTCGACGAGCGTCGCGAGCAGGCGCTCCTTCTCCGCGTGGGCTATCCCCTCGAGCACGTCGTGCACGTCTGCGCCCTTGCCGTCGTCGAGCGCCCGGATGCGCTCGATGATGGTCTCGAACGGGTTCTTCGTCCCCGTCTCGGGGACCTCGATGCGCGCGGGCGCGGGCTCGCTCGCCTTGCGCTCAAGCCTCTCCTCTTGCGGCGCGGGCTGCGGCATGTCCGAGAAATGCGCGAGCTCGAGCTTGCGGTACTCCGCCCAGCGCGGGTCCTTGGGCCGCTTGCAGATCTCGAGCACGAGGTAGCGCTCGCCGCCGTACTCGCGCGGGCGCGCGATGAGGGAGACGAGCTCGCCCACGCCCGCGGCGATCGGCTTGGGGGCCGCGTCGAACGCGCGCACGGAGAGCGCCGCCGTGCCGTCGTCCACGGTGAACGACGCGTCGGCCGATTTCTGGACGATGACGCCGATCACGCTCACGCGGCTCGCGAGCCCGCGCGAGGTCCTCACGCCGCTCGGCGTCTCGCTGTTCTGCACCCACGCCCCCTGCTTGAGCTCGCCGAGCGTGCAGGGCATCGCGGTCTGGCGCACGAACTGGGGCATGGGGCGGTGGGGCTAGGAGAGGTTCTTAACCGTTGCGGCTGCCGTATTTTCGGGAGAACGCACGGCCGCGGAGACAGGCTATCGAGGCGCGTATCGTGCCGGCAACCCAGTAAATTCGCCACTTATTGGTGGATAAAATAAGAAATCATATAAATTTCCCCTCGACTGCCGCTCTATGGACTCACCGCAACGAGCAGAGGATCCTCTTCCCCAGGCCCTTGACGACATGCTCGCGGTGCTCCAGGACGAGGGATTCTCGCCGCAGGAGGCAAAGGCCCACCAGGGCAAGGCGAGATACGCCGCAGAAGCGTTCAGGGAAGGATGGAGGGAGGCGAGAGACAAGCAGGCGTACACGCGCTCGCATTACGGGGCGTTCTCCGAAAGCATCCCCGCGCTGCTCGCGTCGCAAGAATCCGCGGGGATCGTGCCTGAGTGCATCTCGTGGCTCTCCCGGAGGTGCTGCATCGGCGATACGCTCAAGCTTCTCTTCAGGTACATGCCGCTCTGGGCACGGCAGATGCCTGCGGAGCGGATAACAGAGACGCTCGAGAGCCTCGTCGCCTCGGAGAGCAACACGCCCGGATATCTCGGCGCATATGCGGGCGTGCTCGATAGCGTTCTCGGGAAGCATGCGGCGCCGTTCCATGAGATTGCCTCCCGCAAGGGATACCTTCCATTGCAGCTCGCAGGGCTTGCCGTGTCGCGCCTTCCCGGCAAGGGCGCGGCACAGGCACGCGCGCTCCTCTCGCTGGACGATCCCCTCGAGACCGACGCGATCAGGGCCGTGCGCCACGTCGACCACCGTATCGGATGTTGCCCAGACACCGAAGGCACGTACGAGCGCGTCTTCAGGGAAGGAGGCTTCAACTACGGGGACTGCGCGCTGATCTCGAAGGGAGGCGAGGCCCTCGCGCTCATGAAGTTCACGGGAGAGTACCGATCCATGCTCGCGCTGAGGACCGTGCGCGATACGCAGGGGCGCCATCCTCTCGTGTTCGGCGCGCTGTACGGAACCAACGCCTCATTCGAGAGCCACGTACGGGACGCGTACAAGGCGCAGGGGAAATGGGCAAGGGTGGAGATAGAAGGGCTCGACGTCTTCCCGCTCAGGCTCATGTACACCGATGGCGTGCCTTCCCGGTTCGCGCAAGGGCTGGATATGCTCCGCGACCGCGCGGCGCACCTGAAAGGGATGCGCGAGATGCGGCCGTGAAAAGCGATCCGAGCACGAGCGAGGCTCACACCCGCGACACGAACCCGTGCTTGGGGCTGTAGATGTCGCCCGCGCGCTTGAGCTTCTCGATGACCTCGTTCGCGGTGTCTTCCGCGATGCCCTTGATGCTCGCCTCGCGCACGATGTCGTCGATCGGGATGTTCTTGCCCACGTCGCGCTCGAGCGCCTGGATGATGTCCTTCACGATCGAGATGTGGCTGCGCTGGCTCGCGGAGATGCCGGTCGTCACGCGGTCCATGTCGAACTGCCCCGTCTCGGGGTCCATGCCGATCTGCTGCAGGCAATAGTGCACGAGCTCGATCGCGCGCTGCGAGTCCTGCTTCGTCACCTTCTCCGAGAGGCGCATGCGCGCGGACGCCTCCGCGAGGCGCACGAGGGCCTCGAGCTGGCGCGCGGTGATGGGGATCGGCTTGATCGCCTGCTCCTTGCCGTCGGTGCCGCCGCCGCGCATCTTGACGAAGTAGTTCTTGATCTCCTCGACCGCGGACTCCGTGAGCTGCGGGACGCAGCGCTGGCGCGCGTACGCGATGTACTTGCGCATCTTCTTGGGGTCGATGATGCCCTCCTTGCCGCCCTTCTCCTTGTGCAGCGTGAGGATGAAGCTCGCGAGCTTCTCGTCCTTGCCGGCGTCCGGGATGTCGCGCACGGGGAAGATGAGGTCGAAGCGGCTCAGCAGCGCGGGGGGCAGGTCGATCTGCTTGCTGATCATCTCGTAGGGGTCGAACCTGCCGAACTTCGGGTTCGCGGCCGCGAGCACGGTCGTCTCGCAGCGCAGCGTCGCCTGGATGTTCGCCTTCGCGATGCTGATGCTCTGCTGCTCGAGCGCCTCGTGCATCGCGCTCGTGTCCTCCTTCGTCATCTTGTCGAGCTCGTCGATGCAGCAGATGCCACGGTTGGCGAGCACGAGCGCGCCGGCCTCGAGCGCCCAGCCGCGCAGGAAGTCGTCCTTGACGACGGCCGCGGTGAGGCCCGCTCCCGAGGCTCCCTTCCCCGCGACGAAGCGCGCCTTGGGGGCGACCGAGCTGATGCGCTTGAGGAACACGGACTTGCCCGCGCCCGGGTCGCCGATGAGGAGCACGTGGATGTCGCCGCGCGACTTCACGCCGGCGTCGCGCGACTTGTGCACGCCGCCGAAGAGCTGGAGGATGAGCGCCTGCTTGATGAACTCGTGGCCGTAGATCGAGGGCGCGATGCTCGCGACGAACTTCTCGAAGAGGTCGGGGTCCTGGCTGAGCTCCTGGATCTCGCGCTCGTCCTCGGGGTCGAGGAGGATCTCCGTGAAGTCCTGCTGCACCGTGAGCACGGCGTTCGCCTCGATGATGAGGTCGAAGCGCGTCGACTGCCCGCCGGTCTGCAGCACGATCGGGACCTCCTTGATGATGCCGACGATCGTGATCATGCTGCCGGGGTTCGTCTTCTTGTCGCTCATCGGCGAGACGAGGTCCTTCTTGAGCAGGATCTTCATGCGCTTGGGCTGCTCGCCGCCATCGAGGTTCTCGGGCGACTCCTCGAGCGTGATGCTCTGCGCGTCGACCATCTCCTTGCTGAGCATCTTGAACTTGCCCTTCCTGCCGCAGCCGCAGCGCGAGGGCTCCTTGAACTTCGTGTCGAGCTGGAGCACGGGGATGATGTTGCCGCACGAGGGGCACTCGAAGCGCGCGCTCGTGACCTGCGGGCGCACGTCGGACTTCTGGCGCACGATGCCGTCGAGCTGCACGAAGGTGTTGAGGTGCTTGCTGCGGATGTCGCGGATCAGCATGCACTGCTCGCGCGGGAGGGAATGGACGCGGATCTCGACGCGCTCGCGCGCCTGCTCCGAGCTCGTCGGCATGTCCATCTTCTCGATCGCGACCTGGCCCGCCTTGAGGATCTCCTCGGGCTGCTCCATGAGCATCTCCGCCATCTCGGGGCTGTGGCGCGCGAGGTCCGCGAACGCGACCTCGATCCAGGGCTTGCCCGCGCGCAGCTGGTCGTGCAGCGCGGTCAGGTACTCCTTGTTGAGCTCGAAGAACTCGCGCCACGCCTCGATCTGGCGCGGCAGCTCGAGCGGCTGCTGCGTCACGATGTCGTCGTCGTCCTGGTGGTCTTCGTGACGTTCGTCGGGCATGGAGAGAGGTGGATCTCGCCGCTTTAAATGGAAATCGAGACTGTGTCCACTGGGCCCCCCCTTCATTTCCGATGAAATCCTCGTTTTTAAGGGCTGTAGCCCGATATATGACTTCAAGCAAGCAAAGGTTTAAATATTCTCATTCGATCACACGAAGTAAGATATTTCCTGAGGAACTGCGATGAACCCTGTCCTTGCGCCCAGTACGCACCACGCGTACAACGACGTAGAGATAGACCCTGCTCGGGGAATCGTCCGCAAGCGCTACGCGCAGGGAAGCCCCGTCGAGAGACGCCGCAGGATGCTCGCAGAACGCACCGCTCTCGAGGAGGTTCCCATGTACTCGAGCATATGCGCGGTGCCCCATGTGCTGGACTCCCGTATCGAAAACGACAATCCCGTGCTCGTTTCCTCGTACGTCCCGCACACCGAGACTCTCGCCGAGGCACTCACTGAGCGCCCTGCGGGAACATCCTCTTCCGCTCTTGTGAACTCTGCGCGGTTTATCCATGCGGTGAACAAGCGCACGAACTCCCGCTACGCTGTGCCTGCCGATCTTCAGCAGAAGCTGCGGGACTATTCGAGCAAATTCGAGGGCTCTCTTGAGGAGGGGCTCTATGGGCGCGTGCAAGCGCTCGCAGACGGCCTCTCGCGCACCCCGATCGCGAAGACGCACGGAGACCTCAAGCCGCTCAATATCCTGCTCGGCGATAAGGATGGCTCCGCGGCGGTGATCGACTGGGAGCACTACAACGACCGTAGCGAGAGCTACGATATCGCCACTCTCTACGGCAATACGTCCCTCCTGCTCCATGCCAACGGCAAGCTGCACGAGGCGGTCGGGATCGCGAGCGCCCTCGAGCCCTACATGGGCGCTAGCGCGGAGATGTTCTACGCCAATCTCGCAGGGAGGACGCTCGTCGAATTCTCGCCTGCCGTAGGGCGCGGGGAATACGGGGATCCCGCGCGAGTAGTTCCCTATCTCAATGGGATGCTGCATGCTTCCCTCGACGCGGTTGAGCGGCCCGTCCCCCTCTCCCGGTTTAGCGCTACGCTCGTAGATCGCTACGCAGGTCTCGCGGAGAGACGATGACATTTGATCCGCGTGTCTTTCGAGCGCTCGAGCGCATCGCGGCGCGCGGAAGAAAGCTCATCGCAGAGGGCGACTCGCGGCTCACGAGCGTGAACGCGTCGGGGGACACCCAGACGCAGCTCGACGTCCGAATGGACGCGCTCATCTACGAGGAGCTGTCGCGCAGCGGAGCGATGAGAGAGTTCTATTCCGAGGAGCAGGAAGGGGCCGAGCCATCTCCCTCGGACGGCGACGGGTACGAATTCTACGTCGATCCGCTCGACGGGTCCAAGAACTCGTTCGTCAACTGGGAGTTCGGGAGCCTCTTCGGCTTCTGCCGCGGGCCAGAGATGGTGGGCGCAGCCTATATCCTCTATGGCCCTCGGACGATCATGGTCACCGCGGATGAAACGGTCAGCGAGCACGTGGTCGATGATAGGGGGGCCCGTGAGCTCTCGAAGCTCACGATACCCTCGGCGAACATCGTGGTGTTCGGGGGGCTGTATGAGGGATACTTCCCTGCATCCCTGCGATGGCTCCAGGAGACGCTCGACGCCCGCCCATACCTGGTCTACAACCCGTGCATGGTCGCGAATCTCCACTTCGTCCTCAAGCAGGGGGGCGTCTACGTATACCCAGGCACGCAGTCCCATCCCGAGGGCAAGATACGGCTCGGCTATGAGGCGCGGACCGCGGGGTTCATCGTGGAGCGTGCCGGAGGGATGGCGATCGATGGCGAGCAGCGCATCCTTGAGAGGAACGGATTGCCCGCGAGCAGGTGCCCTCTCCTTTTCGGCGAAGCACCCAAAATACAGAAGGTCCTCGACCGAAGAGATTTCGGCACTCGGGGGGATTCCCGGAAGTGAGCTGAAAACATTTAAGAACCGCCATCTCGAGGAAACGTAGGATGAAAATGCATTCCTTGCCGTTCTCCCTCGACCGCGCGGACCTCAAGGGCAAGCGCGTGCTCCTGCGCGTGGATCTCAACGTGCCTGTCGACGAGCATGGCGACGTGCGCGACCACGAGCGCATCGTCCAGGTCCTGCCGACGATCAACTACATCCTCTACTCGGGCGCGAGGCAGGTCATCATGGTCTCGCACCACGGCCGCCCGCACGGCAAGCGCGACCCCAGGCAGTCGCTGCGCGGCGTGTGGCGCTACTTCCGCGAGATGCTCGCGTACGACTGCCACTTCGTCGACGACTGCATGAGCGGCGAGATCCCGGAGAGGAAGCTCGTGCTCCTCGAGAACCTGCGCTTCCACATCGGCGAGGAGGCGAACGACCCCGAGTTCGCGAGGCGGCTCGCGTCCTACGCCGACATCTACGTCAACGACGCGTTCGGCTCCTACCAGCCCCACGCGTCGGTCGTGGGCGTGCCGGACTACCTCGACGCGTACTGCGGGTTCCTCTTCCAGAAGGAGGTGCAGGCGCTCAGCCTCGACGAGATCAGGCACCCGCTCGTCTTCCTGCTCGGCGGCGACAAGGCGTCGACGAAGCTGCCGATCATCGGCCGCATCAGCGCGCGGGCCGACCACGTGCTCATCGGCGGCGTGCTCACGTTCTATTTCCTCAAGGCGATGGGCGTCGAGATCGGCAAGTCGAAGTTCTCGCCCGAGTACGTCGACCACGCGCGGCGGCTGCTCGACCGCAGCAACGTCGTGCTCCCGACCGACCTCATCGCGGCGACGGAGCCGACGCAGGATGCGAAGACCAGGGTGTGCGCGATCCGCGACATCCGCCCGGACGAGATGGGGCTCGACATCGGCCCCGAGACGTTCGCGCGCTACAAGGAGATCCTCTCCGGGGCGGGCACGATCGTGTGGAACGGCCCCATGGGCCTCTACGAGGTCGAGCAGTTCGCGGGGCACACGGACGGGCTCGCGCGCCACATGGCGCGCCTCGACGCGACGACGATCGCGGGCGGCGGAGACAGCATCACGGTCCTCAACAAGCTCGGGCTCTTCAAGGAGTTCACGTACGTCTCGACCGGCGGCGGAGCCACGCTCAAGTTCCTCGAGGACGGCACGCTCCCCGCGCTCGAGGCGCTCAGGAGCGCGTGGGAGAGGCGCCACGGCGGCGGCAACGACAGCGACGGCGAGAGCCGCGGCAAGGGCACGAAGGTGAGCGCATGAGCAGCAAGGGCAGGATCAAGGTGGGCATCGTAGGGTACGGCACGATCGGCAAGCGCGTGGCGGACGCGGTGGCGCTCCAGGACGACATGGAGCTCGTCGGCGTGACGGCGAACTCGTACAACCACCGCATCATCGCGGCGCAGCGCAAGGGCTACGCGCTCTACGCTGTCGGCGATGCTGCGCCGCTGCAGGCGGCCGGCATGGAGATCGCGGGCACGATGGACGATCTGCTCGCGAAGGTCGACATCGTCATCGACGCGACGCCTTCTCCCCTGGGCGCGCAGAACCTCGTCAAGTACCGCAAGGCGGGCGTGAAGGCGATCCTGCAGGGCGGCGAGGACGCGGACGCCGCCGAGTGCTCGTTCAATGCGCAGGCGAACTACGCGGACGCCGTCGGCAAGAGCTACGTGCGCGTCGTGAGCTGCAACACGACCGCGCTCTCGCGCGTGCTCGGCGCGCTCTCCTCGCGCGCGAAGATCGGCCACGTGTCTGCGACGATCATGCGCCGCGCGATGGATCCGGGCGAGAAGGGCAAGACCGTGATGAACGCCATCGAGCCGAGCTTCAGCTTCCCGAGCCACCACGGCCCCGACGTCAAGACGGTGCTGCCGGATATCGACATCTTCTCCGTCGCCTTCAAGGTGCCGACGACGCTCATGCACGTGCACAGCCTCGAGATCGAGCTCAAGGGCCCGCTCACGACCGAGCAGGCGCGCGACGCGCTGCGCGAGGCGCCGAGGATCCACCTGCTGCCGCCGAAAGCGGGGCTCGACACGACGGCGCAGATCATGGAGCTCGGCAAGGACCTCGGGCAGCCGCGCGGCGACTTCATGGAGGTCGCGGCCTGGGAGAAGGGCGTGCAGGTCGAGGGCGGCAAGCTGCACGTCATCATGGCCGTGCACCAGGAGTCGATCGTCGTGCCGGAGAACATCGACGCCGTTCGCGCGATGATGGGAGACAAGGACGCCGCGGCCTCGATGCGCAAGACGGACGGGACGCTCGGGATCGGCAAGCGCGCGCACAAGGGGAAATGACGCTCTCTCCTTCCTCTCTCCTCCTCTCCATTTCCCTCTTCCCTTTCCCCGATGCGCATATACTCTCCTCGCAATCCACATAAGCTCCCCTCCCCATTCCCGTATGCATGGAGGATCGCCTTCGCGGATTCTACCTTGACGGCGTCGCGTCGCAGGCGATGTCCTCGCTCACGGGCGGCGTCTTCCTCGCGGCGTTCGCGCTCGCGCTCGGCGCCTCGAACGCGGCGATAGGGCTGCTCGCGGCGATCCCGCCGCTCACGCAGCTCACGCAGGTCCCCGCGACATGGCTCATCGAGCGCTACGGCCAGCGCAAGCGCATCGCGTTCCTCGGCGCCGCGCTCAGCCGCATCTTCCTGCTCGCGGTCGCGGCGATCCCGTTCCTCGCGTCGCGAGGCGCGGGGCTCGCGCTGCTCGTCTTCCTCCTCGTCATGTACGGCTCGCTCGGCGCGATCGGCGGCTGCGGATGGAACTCGTGGATGCGCGATCTCCTGCCGGAGAGGCGGCTCGGGCGCGTCTTCGGCACGCGCATGGCGCTCGCGAGCGCGGTCGGCATCCCGCTCAGCCTCGGCGCGGGGCTCGCGCTCGACGCATGGGGCGCCGCGCACCCGGAGCAGAAGCTCGCCGCGTACGCGGCGCTCTTCGTCGCGGG
This sequence comes from Candidatus Woesearchaeota archaeon, assembly GCA_023252315.1. Taxonomy (GTDB): domain Archaea; phylum Nanobdellota; class Nanobdellia; order Woesearchaeales; family UBA525; genus UBA525. The sequence continues at coordinate 11,145 of JAJPEB010000023.1, forward strand.
CTGCGCGATCGGCCTGCTCGGCCTGCTCTTCATCGCGATCATCCCCGACTGCCCCATGGCGCCGCGCGAGGGCAAGGTGCGCCTGCTGCGCAGGCTGCGCGAGCCGCTCGCGGACGCGAACTTCAGGAACCTGCTGCGCTTCTCTGCGTCGTGGAACTTCGCGACGAACCTCGCGGCGCCGTTCTTCACGGTCTACATGCTCAGCCGCCTCGGCCTCTCGCTCTCCTGGGTCATGGGGCTCACGGTCGCGGGCCAGGTCGCGAACCTCGCATCGCTGCGCCTCTGGGGGAAGTTCGCGGACAGGTTCTCGAACAAGTCCGTGATCGCGGCGTGCGGGCCGCTCTTCCTCGTCGCGATCCTGCTCTGGACGTTCACGACGCGCCCGGGCCCCTACGCGCTCACGCTGCCGCTCCTCTTCGCGATCCACGTCATGATGGGGGTCGCGACCGCGGGCGTGAACCTCGCGCTCGGCAACATCGCGCTCAAGCTCGCGCCGAGAGGGGAGGCGACGGCGTACCTCGCGACGAACGGCATCCTCGTCTCGCTCGCGGCGGGCGTCGCGCCCCTGCTCGGCGGGCTCCTCGCGGACCTCTTCTCGGGGCGCGAGCTCGCCCTCACGCTCTCGTGGACAGGCGCGCGCGTGCTCTCCTTGCAGGCGCTGCGCTTCACGCAGCTCGATTTCCTCTTCCTCTTCGCGTTCCTGCTCGGGCTCTACAGCCTGCACCGGCTCTCGCTCGTGGTCGAGGAAGGCGAGGTCACGGAGCGGATCGTGGTCGAGGAGTTCCTCTCGGAAGTGCGCCGCGGGCTGCGCAGCCTCTCCTCCGTCGCGGGGCTGCAGGGCATGATCGCGTTCCCGTTCGTCTCGGTCATGGCGGCGCTCAAGAAGAAGTGACCGGCCCGCGCGCCCATCTACGGGGGAGGCCACGGCGGCTCCGGACAGGAGGGATTCGCGCGGCAAGTGGCCTTACGCGCTCTTCGCTCTTCCCGCCTTCGCGCCCCCCTTCCCCTTGCAGATCTCGTCCCTGTCGTAGAAGATCGCGGTGAAGAGCGCGCGCGCCTCGGTGAGCTCCTCGTGGCCGTCATGCGTGAGCACGTACTTGCCCGCCTTGAGCTCGACGAGGCCTTGCTCCTTGAGGCTCTTGAGCACGGGATAGAGCGTGCCGGGGCTCGGGGACTTGCCGCGCCTCGCCTCGATCTCGCGCGCGACGTCGGCGCCGCTCGCGGGCGCCCTCGAGATGATCCACAGCACGAGGAACGTGAGCAGCCCTCGCATCCCGCAGCAGCGCTTCTCCATGGGACGGGCGATACGGGGAAAAATATATAAAGATGTCGGATAACCGATATCGCAAATCCGATACCGACGGGGCGCGCACGCGCGTCACGCCCTGTCGCGATGGGACGCGGGACACCCCGCGAAGGTGCACACATGGAGACGAAGGACATGAAGAAGAAGGGCAAGAAGTCTGGCGAGTCCGCGGGCGGCTGCGGCTGCGGCTGCTAGACATTTCTCCTTTTCCTTGCTTTCCCCTTGTTCCTGCTTTTCCTTGGATTTTTCTCGCTCCAGGCTATCGCTGCGTGTGCCCGGATCCGTGCGTATCCTTTGCTGCTGCGCAGGCCGTGACTGGCGCGTAGGGCGGTGGCGCCGTTCCCCGCCCGGGCCTCTCGGCCTCGCACCGACGAAGCGCATTTAAGCGCATCGCGTTCCCTGCCGAACGATGTCTCTCGACGAGCTGCTGCACGGAGTCGCGGAGTGGACTGCGCAAGGACTCCCCGCGGACAGCATCGCAGCGGCCTATGGATTGAGCCAGGCAGGAGTGCACTGGGCGCAAAAGCTCCTCAAGGACATCATCACGCAGGAAGTGGAGAGGGGCAAGCCCAGGGAGGAGATCGCGCAGGCATGGGGAATGGAAGAGCGCTCCTTCTCCGCTCTCG
>JAJPEB010000125.1 GCA_023252315.1 Candidatus Woesearchaeota archaeon
GAACTTCTGCACGAGCTCGGATCCCACGACCTCGATGAACGTGCTGTCGGTGCTCTTCGCGACCGCCTTCGCGAGCAGCGTCTTGCCCGTGCCCGGCGGGCCGTAGAGGAGCACGCCCTTGGGGGGCTGGATGCCGACCTTCTTGAAGAGCTCTGGCTTCCTCAGCGGCAGCTCGACGACCTCCTGGATCTCGTTGATCTGGTGCGCGAGCCCGCCGATCTCCTTCCACTCGATCTGCGGCTTCTCGATGATGACGAACTGCTCGACGCTGAAGTTGCTCCCCTCCTGGATCGTGTCGATCACGGTGAGGTTCTTCTGCTCGACGATGATGCTCGTGCCGCCGCGCAGGTTCTTCGCGTCCTTGCTCACGTCGACGAGGAACTTGTTGCCGTTGGGCACGCGGATGATCGCCATGTCGCGCCCGTCGCGCGTGATCGGCTCGATGAGCTCGGCCACGAGCAGGGCGGGATTGCGGTAGCGCTCGATCTCGTCGCGCAGCTGGCCCACGGTCTGGCGCAGCAGCTGGTTCTCCTGCTCGAGCGCCGAGAGCTGCGCCTTGCCGAGTTCCTCGCCCACGTCCCTCGTGCGCACGTCTTTCGCCGCGATCGCGTCCTTGACGGCCATCGGAAAGCGAAGAGGTCGAGGATATTTAAATTCTGCGCAGCGGGGCTGCAGGGCCCAGGGGGCGGCGACCGGAACACTTAAATAATCCCGAGAGAGTGTTTTCCCTGCTGAATAGATAGGTGATTGCGATGCTGAAGATGAAGCGCGTTTCCGAGATGTACGAGATGAAGGTATTCACCGACGGCGGCGACTACTTCGGCGACGTGGACGAGGCGATCATCCAGGGCAACAAGATCTCGGGATGGCGCGTGCGCGCGACGCGCAACAGCTTCCTCAACAAGGTCCTCGGCTCGGCCAAGGGCGTGATCGTGCCGCACCAGCTCGTGAAGAGCATCGGCGACATCATGATCATCAACAAGTCCGCGATCCCCAACTACGACCCGGACGAGGACTAGGTCTTCTTTTCTCCGCTTTTCCCGCTTCTTCACGTCCTTGCGGCCAGTCTCGTCGTATGATTTTTGAATGGGCACGCATCCCCGCGCCCCATGCCCGGGATGAAGCGGACGGGGGCGCTCGCCGCGATCGCGCTCACGCTCATCGCCTCGTGCTCGCGATCGGACGACCTCGCAAGGAGGGCGCAAGACGCGTACGTGGAGCGGGTGATCGCGCCGCAGGTCAGGGAGCGTGCTGCGCGCGTCGACACCGCCGCGCTCATGAGGGGCTACGCGAAGATGATCGGCGCGGCATTCACAGGCCGTCCTCCGGGTGTCGTCGCCGAGCGCCTCTCGCCGCAGTACCTCGGATCCTACGCGAGAGGCTCGCACACGGTGCACGTCAATACGCACCACCGGTTCGTCTTCGGCGGCTCGCGCCTGGAAGGGATGGCCACGAGAGCTCTCTTCGGGGCAGACAACACGTACGACTTCGATCTCACGGTCGATCATGAGGTCGCGCACGCGTACGTGGACGAGATGAGCAGGAGCCTGGGAGGAAGGCCATTCGGCGGGCGGTGGCATTCAGGCCCATTCATCGTGAGCGAGGGGATCGCGCAGTACCTCGCCCTCAAGGCAAGGGGCCAGCGGTGCGGGAGCGTGACTGAGGGAGACATGACGCGGCTTCTTGACGACTGCGCGGTCGAGGATCGTATCCCTGACTGGCTCGTGTATGCAGGCGGATGCCACCTCGTCGAGCCCGTGCTCGACACGTACGGCTACGAGGGCCTGCGCGAGATCCTCCTCGATCCTCCCCCCGCGGCGCGCCCGCTGCTCGGGCGGTACGGGGATACGCTGCTGGCCTCCCTCGGGCGCATGCGGCCGAGAAAGAGATGAGCGAGAGAGAAAGAAAAGGAAGGAACGGCTCAGCCCATCAGTCCCACTTGCCGAAGCCGACGACGAGGCTCGCCGCCGCGATGAGCACGTGCAGCCAGTTGTCCGCCGCGTTCAGGTTCAGCAGGCTCATGACGACGCCCACGCCGAGCAGCCCGAGGACCGCGACGAGGCCGTAGATCACGCCGAAGATGCGGTTGAACATGCGCGACGCGCTTGTCCCGCCCCACACTCCTGCCCAGAGCCCGATCGCGCCCGAGAGCAGGTGGACCGCGTTATGCAGCCCGTTCACGCCGAAGAGGCCGAGCAGCATCCCGTCAGTGAAAAGGCCGATCACTCCCACGAGGAGGAGCACCGCCCCCAGCGTGGTCGCGAAAATCGTCTGTGTTCCCTTTTCCAACGTATCACCCCGATGATGAATGCTGGCGCACAGCGAGCGAAGTTTATATGTGTTTGCGGGGATGCGCGGGAAAGGCCACGCTTCTTGCGCGTGCGCATGCATGGCGCCCGCGCGACGCCGCTCCCGCACCCTTATTTTATATACTGTTTTCTCCTGAAGCCGCAGGAAGATGGATTCCCACGAGTCGCATAGCCCTCGCGGCGAGCACAACAACTATGCGGTCGCGCTCGGCCTCGTGCTCATGGCGCGCGGCATCCTCGGATTCATGAGCCAGGGGAAGCTCTTCGGCGTGCTGAGCAACTCGCTCGACCACGACTTCATCCATCTCTTCGCGGGCATGTGCTTCTTCTGGGTCGGCGTCTGGGCGCGCGACCCGTGCGCGCGCGCGTGGGAGAAGTTCCTCGGCTGGACGTACCTGGTGGTCGGGATCGTCGGCGTCATCAACGTCGCGTTCTTCGCGCGCAACCTCAACGTGAACACGCCGCTCGACAACCTCTTCAACATCGGGGTCGCTCTCGTGAGCCTCGCCGCGGGATACCACGGCCCCACGCTCTCCCACCACGGCGGCAGGCTCGTGCGCAGGCTCAAGCGGGCCAAGGCGGGAACGAGGGCGCGGCACAACCATTAAAAGCGAACCCGCCCGCGGCCGCGACCATGGAAGAGGAGGAGATCGAGACGCAGGATGGGGAGAGCCTCGACCCCGCGCACGACACGCTCCAGAACGGCTTCGCGATGGGCATGGGCGCAGCGCTCGTCCTCTTCGGCCTCATCCGCATCCTCTACGCGGCGCGCATCCTCGGAGTGTTCAGCACGAGCCACCTGCAGGGCATATTCCACGTGCTCGCGGGCGGGATGTACGTCTGGGCCGGCGCCTCGCGCACGCTCGTCGCGCGCGGGTTCAACAACTTCCTCGGCGCCTGCTTCCTCCTGCTCGCCGCGATCCAGTTCGCGCTCGTCGTCTTCGGGGACTACGGGCTCGCCCCCGACGCGATCGTGGACCTCATCGTCGGCATCACGAGCGTCTCGATGGGGCAGACGGACAGGCTCGTCCCCAAGAAGGGCGTGAACTTCATGGAAGCGACCAACTGGCCGTTCACGAAGTAGGAATATGAAATGTGGATTTCCCCGTTCTCCCCTAGTTTTCCGTACTTCTCCGGGACGCTCTCCTGACGGCCAGAAACGCTCCAGTTCGCTCGGAAAGTAAGGACCACGCAGCGGAGCGAGTCGGAAACGTCGCAGCGTCCGAGTTGGGTCGTCGCCCGACCGCAACGCACAAAAGGGGGCGCGAACGCACGGCACGCATGG
>JAJPEB010000126.1 GCA_023252315.1 Candidatus Woesearchaeota archaeon
ACCGCCAGCTCCTCGATATCTACTGGCGCCAGATCGACCCCTCGGACGCGGGCGGCAGCTTCGTCGACCGCGGGCCGCAGTACACGAGCGCCATCTTCTACGGCAGCGACGCGCAGCGGCGGCTCGCCGAACAGAGCGCGGGCCTCGTCGCGCAGCGCCTGGGCGTGCGGGTCGCGACGAAGATTCTGCCGTTCACGACGTTCTATCCTGCTGAGGCGTACCACCAGGACTTCGCGGCGCGCAACCCCGTGCGCTACGGCATCTACCGCGAGGGGTCCGGCCGCGACGAGTACTTCGCGCGCGCATGGTATCCGGACAACTCCTCGCTCTGGGCGCAGGAGAACGCCTCCGCGGAGATCGCGCAGGACGCATCCGCGGCCCCTGTGGCGGTCGCGCAGCCGTTCGCGAAGCCGTCCGACGCGCAGCTGCGCGCGACGCTCACGCCGCTCCAGTACGAGGTCACGCAGGAGAACGGGACTGAGGCTCCCTTCGACAACGCGTACTGGGACAACCACGCGGAGGGGATCTACGTCGACGTCGTGTCCGGCGAGCCGCTCTTCTCGAGCACGGACAAGTTCGAGTCGGGGACGGGATGGCCCAGCTTCACGAGGCCCCTCGAGCCCGGCAACGTCGTCGAGGTCGCGGACCGCTCGCTCTTCGAGGAGCGCACGGAGGTGCGCAGCAAGGGGGCTGATAGCCATCTCGGCCACCTCTTCGACGATGGGCCGCCGCCGACCGGGATGCGCTACTGCATCGACTCCGCGGCGCTGCGCTTCGTGCCCAAGGAGGATCTCGCGAAGGAAGGGTACGGGAAGTACGCGGCGCTCTTCCCCTAGGGCTTGCCCGCCTTCCATACCTGCTCGAAGTACGCGAGGAAGTTCTTCGCGACCTGGGGCGAATGGATGAGGATGCCGGTCACCGTCCCCTCCCACGAGACGATGAGGATGCGCTCGCCGCTCACGTCGATGTTGCCTGGGATGGGGAAGCCCACGAAACGGGTCTTGACGTGCGACGCCCTGCGGTAGAAGTCGCTCGAGCGGTAGCGCTCGTTGCCGACGCCCCTGCTCGGCACGCGCTTGACGATGTCGAGCACGCTCAGGTAGAAGAGGTCCGCCTCCTTCGCGTAGGCCTCGTCGTGGATGTAGAGGAAGGAGTGCGCGCTCCCGTCGCCGAGCAGCTTCTGGTACGCGGTGCGCAGCGCCTTCCTGCCCGAGAAGACCTCGACCTCGCTCTCGCGCGCGAGGCGCTGCATGCCCTCGAGCTGCGGGAGGATCGCGCGCAGGGCCTCGCGCTGGGCCCGCACCGCGGCCTCCCGCTCGTCGAGGTACTCGAGCAGGTTGCGCGGCGTCGCGGCCTGGAAGTGGCGCCGCTTCCCGCGCACGACGTAGCTCACGACGCCCTTCTCCATGAGCCTGTCGAGGATCTCGTAGACGTTCGAGTACGCGACCTGCGCCCTCTTGACGATAGGCCCCACGGTGGAGGACCCGAGATGCGAGAGCGCGAGGTAGACCTTCGCCTCGCCGTCCGTGAGCCCGATGCCCTTGAGCTGCTCGACATAGGTGTGCGTCGCCATTCTCCACCCTGTACAGGGGAATGATATTTTATATACATGAGTAACTACTGGAGAGTAAAGAGGTATTCGGCATGAAGACGCACGCATTCGCACTCACGCTCGCGATGGGCGCCGCGCTCGCGGCAGGGGCACAGGCGCAGCAGGCGGCTTCCCCTCCTGCTCCCGCGCAGGACGGCATCAAGGTCGTCTCGGGGTTCAACGCGCTCCAGGCGAGCAGGGTCACCGACGGCAACTCGCGCCTCAGGCTCTACACGGGCGCCGAGGCGGACGCGGGCCCGCTCAAGCTCACCTACGCGGGCGTCACGGAGGGCGACCCGCACCGCTTCCTCTACGGTGAGCACAAGGCGGCGCTCGGCTATGGCGCGCTGCCGGTCCAGCTCGTAGGGGTGGAGCGCTTCGGGCACACGGTCGACGGCTCGCCGCAGATCCCGAAGGAGCACGCGTACGGCGTGCGCGCGGATCTCGCGCACGTGCTCGGCGCCGACTACGGCAGCCTCGATCTCGTGCGCCACTACGGCGAGCATGGCCATGGAGCGCCGACGGAAGCAGTCCTCTTCGCGGGCCGTGGGTTGAAGGGCGGTCCGCTCGCGGGCAGCACGCTCGAGGCGTACGCGTCCGTGCGGGCAAGAGGCCTCGCGCACGGCGAGCTCGAGCTGCGCTTCCCCGACCAGGCGTTCCACGGGCTCCTCCTCGCGCCGTTCGCGCGCGCGGAGTCGACGCACGGCGCGGGGTACGGATTCGTCGGCGGCGTGAGCGTGAGCACGCCGAAGCTGCTCCCGCCGCAGTGAGCGGCCTTCTCGCTTTCTCTCCCCTCTCTCCCTAAATCCTTAAGTATCCAGCCCCCTTCTCCCCTCGCGAGGTGGTATCATGACGAAGCTCCCGAAGGAAGTCACCGACGCCAGGAAGCCCGGCTACGACATCAACCCGCTCATCCTCGGCCGCTGGTCGCCGCGCGCGATGACGGGCGAGGCGCTCTCCGAGCAGGAGCTCATGCCGCTCTTCGAGGCCGCGCGCTGGGCGCCCTCGAGCTACAACAACCAGCCATGGCGCTTCGTCTACGCGAGGAGGGACACGCCAGCATGGAAGAAGCTCTTCGCGCTCATGGGCGAGTTCAACCAGGGCTGGACGAAGGAGGCGGGCGCGCTCGCGGTCGTGCTCTCGAAGAGGACGTTCGAGCACAACGGCAAGCCCTCGCGCACGCACGCGTTCGACACGGGCTCGGCATGGGAGAACCTCGCGCTCGAGGCGTCGTCGCGCGGGCTCGTCGCGCACGGGATGGAGGGCTTCGACTACGACCGCGCGCGCAAGGACCTCGGGGTCCCGGAGGACTACGAGATCATGTGCATGGTCGCGATCGGCAAGCGCGCTCCCGCGTCCAAGCTGCCCCAGGAGCTGCAGGGCAAGGAGATGCCGAGCGATCGCAAGCCGCTCAAGGAGATCGTGATGGAGGGGACGTTCAGGAAGTAGATCGGCTCCTATGCTCTTCTTTTTCCTTCTCTCTTTTCCCGTATTTCATTTTCTGTTCTACGCCAAGGCAGCACTCTGTAGGTGTGGCGGGGTGCAAGGGAGGTCGCGTGTCCCAGAGAAGTACAGGAGCTTTCGGAGAGGACAGGGTGGGCTGGGAGAGGCGCGAAATGCGATGCGAGAGCGCGTGAGACCGAGAAAGGAATGAAAAACAGGAGCGCGAGAGGACTACTTCCTCTTCATCCTCATCGGCTTCTTCATCTCGCCCGGCATGTCGGAGGCCATCTCCTCCTTCATCTCGTCCGAGCCGTCGCCGCAGCCGCACTCGCCCTTCATGCCGCCGCAGCCGCATGCGCCCTTGCCCGCGCAGCAGCCGCTGCAGCCCGCGCAGCAGCGCGTGGCGATGCAGAGCAGCCCGCCGAGGATGAACGCGACCGTCCACCAGTTGATGCCCCAGAAGTTCCAGACGTTGAGATCAACGAGCAGGAGGCCGCGAACTGGGTCGCCGCGATGGAGGCCGA